>NZ_JBQGUZ010000003.1:0-223627 GCF_052078135.1 Acinetobacter lwoffii | reverse complement strand
CATTTCCGAGCGATTGCAACCCGATTTGATAAGCTTGCACGAAATTACCAGTCTATGATTTACATTGCTTGCATATTTATTTGGTGTAAAGCCAAATGAGGACACGCCCTAATGTTCTCCATGAAAGGGATGCACAGAATTTTGCTAACCAATCTTTATATTCGGTAACATAATTTTTTTGGTCTAAAAACGGTATGAACATTTTTTCAGAAAATTGTTTTTCCCAACTTGAAAAAAGAAGCTCACAATCGTTACATAAGAGGTAATCCTTAATAATATCTTGTTGTCTTTTGTTAATATTATCTATGTTCCGAAGATATCCGGTAGCACTAGTCTTTTTTAGCCATTTCCCAACAAATTTTGGGATGAAATGACTCTCTTGTAATTCTTTTGCCTCGTGGCAAAGCGAACATCTATTCTTCATTTTTAGTATATGTAATTTTTGAGAATTTGAACAATATCCACTAATTTTTATTATTAATCAATTAATCCCTCCCAACCTCCCTTTAGAAAAGGGAGGAGTTGTCACGTAATCCATTTGATACGCGAAAGTCCCTCTTTCTTAAAGAGGGATTTAGGGAGATTAAAAATCTAAAAACAAAAAAATCCCCTCAATCGAGGGGTTTTTTTATATCGAAACTAGAGAATTCTTAAACCACAGAATCATCCAGATTTGGCGCTAACCAACGTTTCGCTTCATCCAAAGTCCAGCCTTTACGCTTCGCATAATCTTCCAACTGGTCGCCAGAGATTTTACCTACGTTAAAGTATTCAGTTTCAGGGTTTGCATAATAGAAACCGCTGACTGATGAAGGTGGCCACATCGCAAAGCTCGAAGTCAGGTAAGTACCCATCTTCTCTGTCGTACCTAACCAGTCAAACAATGATGCTTTTTCAGAATGCTCAGGACAAGCAGGGTAGCCAGGTGCAGGACGAATACCCACATACTTCTCTTTGATCAAATCTTCATTCGACAATTGTTCATCTGCTTGGTAGCCCCAGAACTCTTTACGAATACGCTCATGTAAATGCTCGGCAAATGCTTCAGCAAAACGGTCACCCAAAGCCTGAACCATAATTGCGCTATAATCATCGCCTTTGGCTTTATATTCTTGTGAAAGCTCTTCGGCACCGAAAATCGACACGGTAAAGCCGCCCAAATAATCCTGAGCCACATCTTTCGGTGCAATAAAGTCCGCCAAAGAATAGTTGGCTCTACCTGTCACCTTGTCAGATTGCTGACGAAGGTGCTCAAAAGTATGGGTCACGTTGCCATTTTCATCTGCAACCGCAACTGTATCTGCTGCCACACGGTTGGCAGGATAGATCTTGAATGTTGCACGGGCATCAAAGCGTTTATTCTCGATAATATCTTTGAGCATGGCTTGAGCTTGTTCAAACAAATCACGCGCTGCTTCACCCACCACTTCATCTTCAAGGATTTTCGGGAATTTACCTGCCAGGCTCCAGGAAATAAAGAACGGCGTCCAGTCAAAATATTCCACCAAGGTTTCAAGCGGATAATTGGTGAATGTTTCTGAACCAATAAAGTTTGGTTTAACCGGTGCATTCTTGTCAAAGTCGATCTTGAAGCCATTTTCAACCGACTTTTGATAAGACAATTTCGCCGCTTTCGGTTGTTTGTTCGCAAGACGGGTACGAATTTTTTCATAATCCGCTGCATAGTCAGCCAGCAATTTTGGCTTCATCTCAGGAGAGAGCAACTGCGTTGCTACACCCACGGCACGTGAAGCATCTGCGGTGTAAAGCACGCCATCATTATGATATTGCGGTGAGATTTTCACTGCGGTATGCGCTTTAGAAGTCGTCGCACCACCAATCATTAACGGAATGTTAAAGCCTTTGCGCTGCATTTCTTTGGCAACAAAGACCATTTCATCCAGAGACGGCGTGATCAGACCAGACAAACCGATGATATCGACTTTTTCATCAATCGCAGTTTGTAGAATTTTCTCACATGGCACCATCACGCCCAGATCCACGATGTCATAACCATTACAGCCTAATACTACGCCAACGATGTTTTTACCGATGTCGTGTACGTCGCCTTTCACCGTAGCCAGCAGGATTTTACCTTTTGCTTCGGCTTGGGTTTTCTCAGCTTCAATGAACGGGTTCAACCACGCTACAGCCTGTTTCATCACGCGTGCAGATTTGACTACTTGTGGCAAGAACATTTTACCGGCACCGAACAGATCGCCGACTACGTTCATACCCGCCATCAATGGACCTTCAATCACATCCAGTGGACGTGTAGAGTTTAAACGCGCTTCTTCAGTATCTTGATCGATATAAGTCGTGATGCCTTTTACCAATGCATATTCAAGACGTTTTTCAACAGACTCATTACGCCATTCCAGATTTTCTTCGGCTTTTTGCGTACCACTTTGACCACGGTATTTTTCAGCAACAGCAAGCAGTTTTTCGGTTGCTTCCTGACCGCTTTCACCCTGGTTCTGGTTTAAAACAACATCTTCAACCGCTTCTTTCAATTCTTTATCGATGTCATCGTAAATCGCCATCTGACCGGCATTTACAATACCCATAGTCATGCCTTGCTGAATGGCATGGTACAGGAACACCGAGTGAATCGCTTCACGTACCGGTTCGTTACCACGGAACGAGAACGATACGTTCGACACACCACCAGAAATCATCGCATTTGGCAGGTTCTGTTTAATCCAGCCAGTCGCTTCAATAAAGTCCACGCCATAGTTGTTGTGTTCTTCAATACCGGTCGCAATCGCAAAGACGTTCGGGTCAAAGATGATATCTTCAGACGGGAAGCCTACTTCATTCACCAGAACATCATATGAACGCTTACAGATTTCTTTTTTACGCGCAGCTGTATCGGCCTGACCATCTTCATCAAATGCCATCACGATGACCGCGGCACCATATTGACGGCAGAGGCGGGCACGTTCGACAAACTCGTCATGACCTTCTTTCAGGGAAATCGAGTTCACCACGGCTTTACCTTGCACACATTTCAGGCCCGCTTCGATAATCTCCCATTTAGAAGAATCCAGCATGATTGGCACACGTGAAATATCCGGCTCAGAAGCAATCAGATTCAGGAAATGCACCATCGCACCTTGCGAATCGAGCATGCCTTCATCCATGTTGATGTCGATGATCTGTGCACCGGCTTCAACCTGTTGACGGGCAACATCAAGCGCTTCGGCGAAGTTTTCTTCACGAATCAGACGCAGGAATTTTTTTGAACCGGTGACGTTGGTACGTTCACCAACGTTCACGAACAGTGAATCTTTGGTGATGTTAAATGGCTCTAAACCGCTTAAACGGCAAGCCGGTTCAATTTCAGGAATTTGACGAGGGGTAATGCCTGCAACAGCATTTGCAATCGCGCGGATATGATCCGGCGTAGTACCACAGCACCCACCGGTAATATTAATTAAGCCACTTTCTGCAAATTCTTTAATGAAGGCCGCAGTTTCTTCCGGCGTTTCATCATAACCACCGAAGGCATTTGGCAAGCCAGCGTTTGGATGCGCTGAAACAAAGGTATCGGCAACGTCAGACACGGTTTTCACGTGTGGACGCATCGCATCTGCACCCAGCGCACAGTTAAAGCCGATAGAAAGTGGCTCCGCATGGCGCATCGAGTTCCAGAAAGCTTCAGCGGTTTGACCAGTCAATGTACGACCTGATGCATCCGTGATCGTACCTGAAATCATGATTGGCAGTTCATAGCCTAATTCTTTAAAGACTTCTTTTACTGCAAAGATGGCAGCTTTGGCATTTAAAGTATCGAACACAGTTTCGATCAGGATGATGTCTGCACCACCTTCGATCAAGGCCTTGGTCGATTCAATATAGTCAACTTTGAGTGCATCAAAAGTGATGTTACGGAACGCCGGATCATTCACGTTTGGAGAAATAGAAGTGGTACGCGATGTCGGACCAATCACACCTGCCACAAAGCGTGGTTTTTCAGGCGTTGAATATTTGGCACAGGCTTCTTTGGCCAGACGCGCTGCTTCACGGTTAATTTCAGGAACCAGATCTTCCATGTGGTAATCCGACATTGAAACACGGGTACCGTTAAAGGTATTGGTTTCAATAATATCGGCGCCAGCTTCTAAGTAAGCTTCATGAATGCCTTGAATGATTTGTGGTTGAGTCAGCACCAGCAAATCATTATTGCCTTTGAGATCATAGGCCCAGTCAGCAAAACGCTCACCACGATAATCGGCTTCTTCCAGTTTATGGCGCTGGATCATGGTACCCATCGCACCATCGATAATTAAAATTCTTTTGGCAAGAAGTTCTTTTAAAGTGGTAAGTGTAGACATTCAAACTTTCTCAGCAGAAATCAAAAAAAACGACGCTAATCTTAGCAGATTAGTTGGCTGATTTCTGCTGAGATTGCTCAGAATGATGGATAAGCATGATATGAAAATTTGATAAGTCATCTAGAAAAACAACAAGTTTTAACATGCGGATCAGAAAATAATGCAATCTCGAATCTGATTCGATGCCTTACAGACAAGAAACAGGATCAGAAAATTAAGCTGATGCTTTCATTAATGAAATTGTCATATTGATGGCTTATGCTGTGCAAATGAAACTTTTGCTCAGCTTGATGACAGGCAGGGTTTGAATCGTTTTGGTAGCAAAATATGTGCGGTTGCTAAGCTTAAATAAGCTGGAATCCTCTCTTAAGTAATTGATTTATAAAATCAAAATCTAGTGTTTTAGTCGGAATTAAACAGGACGAATAGCAGCAAGAAAATCCAAATAATTGCTTCATATGACAGCAGTTTGTCATATAATTGTCACAATTTAACTGAACAATATGGGGATTCTTGAATCCTCTATTCCTGCTTGCATGAATCCTAATCAAACTCCCGTAGATTCAGCACACGGGTCGGCTTCCCAAAAGTCGACCAATGTTCATGTGCCAACACCGAAATTCTTTATGCCGGTGTTCCTGACTCTTATTATCACTACGCTGATTTATATCGGCTTCCAGTTGTCTGCAGATTTAGCGCATGTACCGGCCTTGGGCTTGTATTCAGTTATTTTGTTAGCGACGGCACTTTTTATTGCGTTGAGCTTTGAGTTCGTCAATGGCTTTCACGATACCGCCAATGCTGTGGCCACAGTCATTTATACCAATGCACTTTCAGCTCCTGTCGCAGTGATGTGGGCCGGCTTCTGTAACTTCCTTGGGGTTATGGTGGCCAGTGGTGCGGTCGCTTACGGCATTATTGCGTTATTGCCGGTCGAGCTGATCATGAATGTCGGCTCCGGAGCAGGCTTTGCCATGGTCTTTGCCATGCTGATCGCGGCTATTCTCTGGAATCTGGGAACCTGGTTCCTCGGTATTCCAGCATCCAGTTCACATACCCTGATCGGTTCGATTCTGGGTGTGGGCATCATGAACTATATTCTGAATGCCGGTACTGGCGCTTCAGGTATAGACATGGAGCAGGTGATGAAAGTCGGTAAGGCGCTGTTATTCTCGCCTTTAATCGGTTTTGCATTTGCTGCGATTGTGTTCCTGCTGGTGAAAAAAATCTTCAAGCGTCAACTGGAACTGTTTCAGCCACCTGAAGGTAACAAGCCACCACCACCATTGATTCGTGCCATGCTGATCTTTACCTGTACTGGGGTGAGCTTTGCCCATGGTTCAAATGACGGTCAAAAAGGTATGGGTCTGATCATGTTAATCCTGATCGGCTGTGTGCCGTTGGCGTACTCGCTGAACAAAAATCTGGATGTACAACATATTCAGTCTTTTGGTCAGTTATCTGCACAAACAGCGGATGTGATCTATCCAAATCATCAGGATATTCCGGATGAACAAGCTCGTGATGTGATCACCAAGTACATTCAGACCAAGGAAATTACCCCTGAAGTCGTGCCTGCATTGGCAAGCTTGACGGATCATCTGGGTGAGAAAGTCGGTAGCTATACCAGCATTAAGGATGTTCCTGAAGCTCAAGTATCTGAATTCCGTAATGACATGTATCTGAGCACTACAGCATTTAAGCGTCTGGATAAAGCAGAAGCTTTACCGGCAATGAGTGCTGCGCAGGAAAAAACAGTGGATGAATACCGTGACAATCTGGATTCATTCCTGCAATACATCCCGACCTGGGTAAAAGTGGCGACAGCCTTGGCACTTGGTCTGGGTACGATGGTCGGCTGGAAGCGTATTGTCGTGACGGTTGGTGAGCGTATTGGTAAACAGCATATGACTTATGGTCAGGGTATGTCTGCCGAACTTGTGGCAATGTCAACTATTGCAGCGGCAGATGGCTTTGGTATGCCGGTATCAACCACCCATGTATTGAACTCTGCAGTAGCAGGTACCATGGTGGCGAACAAGTCAGGTCTGAACTTCCAGATGGTGAAAACTATTCTGTCTGCCTGGATCTTTACTTTACCAGCAACGATCTGTTTGTCAGGTACTTTGTACTGGTTGCTTCTTAAAGTCTTCTAGGACTTTTTAAGGTAAAAACGCTGCTTTGGCAGCGTTTTTTTATGGGTGGAAGAAAAATTAAGGATGTAAAAGAGGAATCTAAATTACGATTAAGGCGACAGGGATGTCGCCGTTAGGCTGTGATATAGGGACATATCATCAGCTTAACAAAAGATTTTTGTTACTTTTGATCTTTCAAAAGTAAAGAAAAAAAGAAGCTATAAAATAGATCAACTTAAATCTGCCCAAAGCACATTCATAAGAATTTGAATGATTGAAAGCCCAAATTAACCTCTCCCTAACCCTCTCCTAGAAGGAGAGGGAACGCCCATTTTCAATTAAAGTTCTCTCTGCTTTAGGGATGAGCAGCACTGCTACGCAACGAGGGGAGAACTTTAAAAATAACGATTACCTTTCTTATGGAAAAATTGGATGAAGATAATAAAAAAATTACTTCTTCAACTTACTCAATAATCCTTTTGGCAACTTCTCTGTCGCAAAACCATATAGTGCAGCAAAAGGTAGTGCGGTACGTGCCAGATAGGCCACTCGCCACAAACCACCATGATTCGCGCCATGCATCATTAATTCAAGCGGATGGTTCAGCTTCACTTCAGGATTGGCCACCGATTCTGGATTGCGAAGGTCATGAATCCACAGTGCAGCCATAATTGCATTGGTGGTTTCAGGTGCAAAGGCTTCAACATCAAACAGGCTGGCGCCGTTGAACGCTGCTTTTAATAGCGGATTTTTGGTCACGGAATAGGTCGTAGTAGAAGGGGCAATATTGATGCTGACCCGCTGACCTTGAGCACGAGCTAAGGTAGCACGCCATTGCTGAATGCGTTTTGCCAGCGCATAGTTCGGGCCTTGTTCAACCACCAGACAGTCACAAATACCATACGCCTGATCACCAGACTGAATCAGTTCATGCGCATTTTTCTGGAAAAAGTGTTTGCGGCTTAAAGCTGAAACCCCTTTAGAAAGGATCGTCTGTACCTTAGAGCGTTCAGTATATTTTACTTTAGAGGCTTCGATTACTTCACTCGGCACCGCATAAACATCGGTCGGCGTACACATGTACATCAGACTGGTATTGGCTTTTTGCTGACTAACATAGTGCATGATGGCATCCATGGCCATGGAGACGCGGACATGCTTTTCACCATCCAGATAAGCAATTGCAGCCAGATCTAGGTCCTGCTCAAACTGTAATAGCCATGTGGCAATTTCAGGAATCTGGGTGAGCAAATTTGCGCCCAGTTTTTCTTTTAAAATGTCAAGTGAAGTATCAGCAGGTAAGTCTTCAATACAAGGTGCATACAGTGTGGCATTGCCTTGGCTAATGGTATCGATAATCTTGCTCCATACCCGGGTGTTTGGCAGATCAATCGCCACAATGTTGGCTTTCCATTTCGTCAGCCAGGTCAAAGGGCCGGCTTCAGATGCGGCACCAAACAGCACCGCCGTCCGATCTGACAAGTCAAACCATTCAGGATGTACCACACATTCACGCAGGGCATTGGCATGACTGGTTTCCACGATGCCTTGGCTTTCCCAGCGCTCAATCTGCTCCAATAAGGCATCACCTTGCAGCTTTTGACCGTGGTAAGGCACATACCATTCTGGTACAGCTTTACTGCTACCTGTGAGTTTGAATGTATGTAGTTGTTCAGCGGGCAGAGTTAAGGCATCTTGCAATACATACTTTTGACCATCACGATAAAATTCAAAAGTCTGATGGGCCTTTGCTAATCCATCTTCGGCAATTTTCAAGCTGGCTTCAGGAGAACTCAGTCCCTGTTCGACCAGTTGCTTAAAATGCACGGTATATTTTTTGCGCCAGTTTTTTTCTGATTGTGCCTGTTGCGAACTGAGAGGGGCGACATTGGCTAAGGCGGCTGCGATGATCGCGCGTCCTGCTTTGGAGCTACTTGGTTTTTGTTGCTGAGACTGAAGAGGAAATTGAAGACCGTCTGGTGTAGTGGACATGCAAAATATCTCGAGAATGACAGTAATTAATATACAGATGTATACATTATCGCTGCAAAATTCAGTCCAAGATTGGCATTAAGTGACATCATCACTTTCTAATATATTACGAGATGTTTCAAACGAATAAGGGAGCAGCAGCTCTCTTATTCGTTTTCAGCAGAAATATGAGGCTTAACTCATATGTAGCTTTATTCCTTCAGTATTTAAAAAACTGATTAAAACGGAACCTGCATCAGTTTATTCAGGAAATGCGGAATCAGGCGTGGCTCCAGAATAATCGTCATGACCACCCCGTAAGCCGCTCCCCATAAATGCGCGCTATGATTAATGTTGCTATTGCCTTTTTTGCCTGACCAGATGCTATAGGCTACATACAGCACAGCAAAAATAATGGCAGGAACCGGAATGAAGAACACAAAAATTAATTTCCAAGGTTCAAACAGGATATAGGCAAACAGTACAGCCGACACTGCACCGGAAGCGCCGAGACTAGCCCAGCGGGCATCATTTTTATGCTTCAGGTAACTGGGTAGAATCGCTGCGATCAGACCACCGAGGTAAAACAGGATAAAACCCAGGTCATATAGGTATTGACGATAAAAGCTTTCAATCACGCTGCCAAAAAAGAACAGGGTAATCATGTTGAACAGCAGATGTGCCCCATCCGCATGGATAAAGCCATGAGTAATAAAGCGATCATATTGTCCACGTTGCAGTGCCGGTGGCCAGAAAATCAGGCGATTCATCACCGTCTCTTTGGAGAAAGCAATAAATGACACAATACAGGTGATCAGAATAATAGTAACGGTATGATTAAAAGGTAAATCAAGCATATAAATGATTCTAATGGTGCCTATTTGCCAATTATCATGCCATTAAAATGGAGCTAAAGTTGTACTTTTATAATAAATCCGACAATTTTAGTTGATTTTTAAAAATTACCCCGCATCTTCAGTTAAAATGGCCGCTTGAGCTTGAGGAAATTATTGTTATGTCGACTGAGAACAGCAGCACTCCAGTTGTTGGTGAAATTCCCAACTTATTGATTACACCAACAGCACAAGAGTATTTAAAGGATCTACTGGATAAACAGAACACCCCGGGTATTGGTGTGCGTGTTTTTGTAGAGCATCCGGGTACTCCTCGCGCTGAATGTTGCATGGCCTATAGTGCACCTGATGAAGTTGTACCGACAGATTATAAGCAGGAATATCCTGATTTCCCTGCTTTTATCGACTCGCCATCTATTCCGTATTTACTCGATGCCGTGATTGATTACAACAAAGACCGTTTTGGCGGTCAGTTGACTTTCCGTGCACCGAACTCCAAAGTGCCACGCGTAGGTCCAGATGCATCAGTAGAAGAGCGTATTACCTATGTATTACAGTCTGAAATTAACCCGGGTCTGGCAGGCCATGGCGGTAACTGTGCACTGGTTGAAGTTAAAGAAGACCCTGAAAAAGGTTTAACCGCTGTACTTAAATTTGGTGGTGGTTGCCAGGGTTGTTCAGCGATTGATATTACTTTGAAGCAAGGTGTTGAAACCACATTAAAACAACATGTACCAGAGTTAATGCATGTCGTTGATGAAACGGATCATAGTCAGTCTGAAGGTGCGTATATGAAATAATCTGTTCCATATAACAATTTATTTATCGCATTTTAAAAAACCTCGAAATTTCGAGGTTTTTTTATATCTGGCTTAAAAACCAGTGAATGTTAATGATAATAATTATCAATATTAATTGTATTAAATTGAGAAGCTGTTACACTTCGCAACCGAATAAACATGATCTCTTCATAAATATTGGGGCGCGCAAGGTATGAATAAGCCATTCTTAAAAACAACTTTGGCATTTGCTGTACTCACAGCCATGGCGGGAAATACATCTGCAGTAGAAGCGGTTGTTCCACAGGCGGAAGCGACTAAATTGCAAACGATTGTGGTGACCGCAACAGGTTATGAGCAAGATTTGGCTAAAGCACCAGCTTCCATTACTGTCATTGATCGTGAAGAATTAGATAAACGTGAATATAACGACATTACTGATGTACTGCGTAATACGCCCGGGGTAGTGGTTTCAGGTGCAGGTTCTGCACAGACCATCAGTATTCGTGGTATGAGTTCAAACTACACCTTGTTTCTTGTAGATGGTAAACGTCAATATGGCAAGGATGTCAATCCGAATGGGGATGATGGCGGTTTTGAGAAAAATATTCTGCCACCTATTTCAGCAATTGAACGTATCGAAGTGATCCGTGGTCCAGCTTCTACACTCTATGGTACGGATGCCATGGGCGGGGTAGTCAATATCATTACCAAAAAAGTGTCGGATGAATGGTCTGGCAATGTTGAATTAGGAACCATCATTCAGGACAGTAGCCGTTCAGGTGATATTAAAAATGCTTCTGCATATCTTGCCGGTCCTTTAATTCCAGACAAGCTGGGCTTGCAGCTAGCAGTCAATAAGCAGGAACGTAATGAAGACCATTATGTGGGCGGTTTTCGTGGCACAGAACGTGAAAGCTTAAATTCACGTCTGAGCTATGCCATTAATGATGATCATGATGTACAAGTTGAAGCCAATTTCGTGCAGCAAGAATCAACTACGTCTGTAGGGGAAACGGTAGCACCTGCTCAAGGTGCTGCAGATTCGTTTTCGCGCAATTATCGTAATGTTTATTCATTAACCCATAATGGCCGTTATAGCGATAACTTAGACAGTTCATCATATATTCAATATGAAAATTCAAAAAATCCGGATCGAGGCAATACGGAACTGGGTACCAAAGGAATTACCTTGGATACCTGGACTGCTAACAGTCAATGGAATTTGTTATTGGGTGACCATACTTTATCATTTGGTGGATATTTTAAAGATGAAAAGCTCGAAGATAAAGCCACTAACCGTAATCCGAATTCACCTGAGTTTAGTGAATTGACGCGATGGTCTGCTGCAGCATTCTTGGAAGATACCTGGAGCATGACAGATCGTTTCGATTTAACAGCCGGCCTACGTTATGACCATGATGAAAACTATAGTGGTCATTTATCACCACGTCTGTATGGGGTGTACGCTGTAAATGATAATTTTGTGGTAAAAGGCGGTGTAGCTACAGGTTATAAACAACCTGATATTCGTGCAGCCACTGAAGGTTTCTATAGTGTTACCGGTGGTAGCGGTTCACCCTTAGCAACAGGGCGTGGCATCATTCGTGCGAATCCGGATTTAGAACCTGAATCGAGTCTATCTACTGAACTGGGCTTCAACTGGAAAAATGATTATATCAATACATCGCTGACTGGCTTTATCACTAAATATGAAGACCGTATAACAGAAGTTCGTGCCTGCGAAACCGATACTGATGGCACCACAACAAACCGCAATAATTGGCAGAATTGGAAATGTTTCGAAGGAGATATTCCATTTTACTTTATTAGTGAACGGATCAACGTGGATGAAGCAGAAATTCGTGGTGTAGAAGCAACGGTAGAAGCCAGTCTGAATGATTACACGACATTGACTGCTAACTATACCTATACCGATTCAGAGTTTAAATCGGGTGCTTTTAAAGGCCAGCCACTGAACCAGATGCCAGAACACATGTTTAATATTGGTGTGGATTATGAGCTAAATGATGCACTCAATGTATGGAGCCGCTTGCACCACCGTTCTGAAACCTCTGCATACTTGAGCCGTACTTCGATGGCTCAGCCAAATCCAGGCTACCAATTTGTAGATGTCGGCTTTAACTATAAATTCAGTCCGAATTTGACCGGTAAATTTGGCGTCTATAACCTACTGGATGAAAAAGCTGAAGATATTGATGGGGATCAACTATTGGATGGCCGCCGTTACGGTATCAGCCTGAATGCAAAATTCTAAGCAAACAAGAAAATAAAAAAGCCGCTATAAAGCGGCTTTTTATTTAAATCTTAAGAATTTTCAAAGTATCTGCATGGTAATAAAATTGTTCCAGATATTTGCGCGCACGTTCACGTAAGTGGCCTTGAGAAACCATCTGCTGGATTACCGGACTGAGCAGTTGCTGCAATTCATTCTGAATTAGCGCTTCATCAATATTCAGATCACGTAATAACTGATCAAAAGTATGTTCCTGATTGCGGACATACCAGGTATGAATTCCGTCATGCACTTGCTGCTGCAGATAGTCCGTCTGGCGTATGTGATCCCAGATGTCATGACCTAAGCCGACCGTCTGATTCAGGTCCTGCAGCTCAATATAATTCTTCAAGACCGATACTGGCATGTCTTTGATTTTATGCCAGAGATTGGCCTGAAAATGATAGAGTTTTTCATCGTCAAAATGCTGGTTCAGCACATGCTCACTCATCTGGCTGAGCTTTAGAATGTTCTTTTGCAGATAACGTGCAATGGTGCTATCGAGGTTGGTATCGGTAACATTTTCCAGTACAGATTTGCCCATTTTCATAAAGCGGGAAACCCCGGGCACGCTTTTGGCAATCATGGAGTTATCCAGATAATCCTGAATGGAATGCTGGATCAATTGCGTAATCATGGCTGAAAATGCCGGATTATTCACGACGGTTTTGATCAGACGCTGACGATGGCCACTTTTACTGGCCACATACTGGGCGATTTTGTCTACGGTCAGTACTGGAATCAGATCAGCAATCGTGGTGGAATCATTGGCCGGATGCACCAGGGCAAAACGGATATGCTCGGCAATCTGTTCAATCAGAAAACTGCTGGCAGCAGTACCGAGAATCTGTTTTTGCAAAAGCTGATTGATCAGTTCGCAGCTCCACAGCTCTTTTAGCGTCTGTTTGCGCAGCCACAAATAAAATGCATGAAATTCGCTTTGAATCGTTTCAGATTGAGAAAATGCCTGATCGAGAAAATCAAGTTGAGCATCGATCAACTGCTCAATCATCGGGTGTTTCTGCATAGCATCTCTGAAACTTAATTTAAAGGAATGAGTTTATCAGCAAGCGGGTTTTTTAGGGTCTGTGTCTTGGCCAGAAAAGGCAAATAATGTTGTGCAACCTGTTTTTCTGCTTCCAGAAGCGGCATATGCCCGACATTATTCAGAATCACCGGTTTTTCTGCACGTTTCAGCAGGGCATGCAGTTCTTTGACTACTTCGACATTAATGATCCGATCCTGTTTGCCCCATAAAATCAAGGTGGGTGCTTCTACCGTGCGGGTCAGGCGGGCAAAGGTTTCCGGTGTATAAATCCGGTTTAGCATCACCACCTGATCAATCGATTTACTGGTTTGTTCAGCGCGTGAAATCAGCAGTTTTTCCTGTGCATGTCGCAGCTGATAAGGGATCACTGGCGGGTTCTGCATCAGCTGTTTGGAAACATCCTGCAGATCACCGGGCTTGCTGACGATCAGATCTTTTAAGGCTTGAGGATCTTTGGTATAGGGCGTATTCCCCATTTTATACAGGCCCGCACTATTGATCAGAAACAGGCTTTGCGTATCGAAAGGGTATTGCGAGGCATAGACTGTGGCAATCGAGCCGCCTAAGGAATGTCCAGCAATATGTAAATTCTCGTCCACATTTAAGGTTTCAATAAATAGACGCAGCTGAGAGGTCACATTGGGCACAGAAACATCAAAATTGTCCGGAACTTTGGTGTCGCCGTTGCTTGGCAGATCCGGAATAATGACATGATAATAGGGCGTCAGAAACTGGGCGACCCGGTTCCAGTTGTCGCGCGTGCCTGCCAGACCATGAATCAGTAGAATGGATGGTTTGTTCTTGGCACCGCCTTCGCTATAGCTCCAGGTGACCTCGCCAATTTTGAGGGTTTTGGATTTGAGTCCAGCAAGGCTGCGTTCTTCTAACAGATGCTGCTGCAAGACTTTGGCAGATGTTTCATTTTTCTGGCTAAACAGTATTTGAGCCTGTGTCAGGCCCGGTAATGCCAAGCTTAAGGCAACCAAGCCTGAACAGATCATTTTCGAGCGCAATTTTATTATTTTCTTCATTGGCCATTCCCCAAAACAAACCCAGTAAGCAAATTGCTCAATCAAAATACTTCCATGTTATAAATTTGCAATTTTCATTCAAATAAAAACATTATTCTTCATTCTATTTTAAATCAATCTTTGCGCTTGTCACCCATTAGTTTTTTGCTGAATTACATTAAATGACTGGAAAATGTGATGTATTGCGCATAAATTGCCTGCAGAAATGAAATTAGATAAATGCTAAAAATTTAATCAGCTAAGATTTTTTGCAAGTGACATTCAAAAAAACTGGCAGTAAGATATTGCAACTAAAACCATCGGTGATAGAAAAGAATGCTCACAGCTCAAGAAGCTTTAGAACGTCTTAGACAGGGTAACCAACGTTTTGTCAGTGGCGATACCACGCATCCAAAACAACTTAGCCACCAACAGCGCGCAGAAATGGCAGAGGATCAGAATCCGTTTGCGATTGTCTTGGGATGTTCAGATTCGCGCGTTCCAGCCGAAATGGTTTTTGATCAGGGTCTCGGCGATCTTTTTGTGATTCGTGTTGCAGGTAATATTGTTGCACCCTCACAGGTCGGCAGTGTTGAATTTGCCGCGGCACGTTATGATTGCGCGATTGTGGTGGTGTTAGGTCACAGTCACTGTGGTGCGATTAAAGCGACTATTGATACCTTGATGTGTCCAGATTGCCCGCCATCGGCAAACCTGATGTCGATTGTGAACCGCGTACGTCCTTCAGTTGAAACTTTAATGCAAACTGAACTGAAAAATGACTTGGCAAAATTGTCCAAGCATGCAGTACGTTCCAACGTATTTGCTTCGGTGAATCAGTTGCGTCACGGTTCAGCCGTTCTTGAAAACCTGATTGGACAAGGAAAATTAAAAGTCGTGGGTGCTGAATATTCACTGGAAACTGGTGAAGTGACATTCTTCGATTTCTAATCACGATTCATCTAAATATATTCTAAAATAAGTTAAAGGCGCTTTATAAAGCGCCTTTAATGTATGGATAAGCATTATTTAACAGGATTGTCTGTGCTTTTGCATTTGGATGAATCAGATCCTTTTGCATCAGGGTTTTATTACCGGCGACACCTTGCATAAAGAAAGGCAATAATTTCACCTTATATTGCTGACTGACCACTTTATAATTATTTTCAAACGCCTTGCTATAGGCCTGCCCGTAATTAGGCGGCATCTTTATGCCAAATACAATGACCTTGGCCTTGGCTTTCTGGCTCTGCTGAATCAGGCTGGCTAAATTTTTTTGAATCATTTGCGGTGGTTGTCCACGCAAGCCATCATTGCCACCTAACTCAATCACCACAAGGTCTGGACGATGCGTCTGTAACAGTTTAGGTAGTCTGGCCAGTGCTCCGCTGGTGGTTTCGCCACTGACACTTGCATTGACCACTTTATGCTGTTTCGGATACTGTTGCTCTAAACGCTTTTGTAATAAATGTACCCAACCCTGCTGGGGCTGGATACCATAACCTGCACTTAAACTATCACCTAAAATCATAATCGTCTTTGCTGAGACCCCAAGAGGTAACAGGCACAGACTGAGCACAAAAAAGTAAGGCAATAGCCGAGTTTTCTGATTAAGATCTTTCATATAGGACACGTATGATTCAAAGCAGCAACGATTCGACCATCATGCCACAGGCTATTATTTCTGCCCAGAAATTGACACAAAAGATACAACTTTCACAAAAACAACTCACCATTTTTGAGGATCTTGATCTGGATATTCAGGCCGGAGAACAAGTGGCTATTACCGGTCGTTCCGGTTCCGGAAAATCCACATTACTGGGTATTCTGGCGACACTGGATCAGGCAAGTTCAGGTCAGCTTATGGTCTGTGGTGAATTGGTGTCAAGTCTGGATGAAGAACAGCGTGCACTGGTGCGTTTGAAAAATATCGGCTTTGTATTTCAGTCTTTTCAGCTGTTGCCGCATCTGACTGCACTTGAAAATGTGATGCTGCCACTGCGCCTGCAACCCGATTTTAAATATGCAGAAGCCGAGCAAAAAGCCTTGGCACTACTGCATAAAGTAGGGCTGGATCGACAGGCGCAGCAAACCCCAAAAGTATTGTCCGGGGGGGAGCAGCAACGTGTAGCCATCGCTCGTGCACTGGTTAGTGAACCAAAAATCATTTTTGCCGATGAACCCACGGGTAACCTCGACGGCGAAACTGCCAAAGAAATTGAACAACTACTCTTTCAACTGAATGGGGAACTGGGGACGACTTTGGTGCTGGTCACGCATGACCGCAAATTGGCGCAGCAGTGTCAGCGGCATTTTGAACTGCTGAATGGCGAGCTGATTGAACATCCGAATGGAGGATGAAATGAATCCATTATTTCGTCCTTTACTGACGCAAAGCTTTAAAACGACCGGGATTTATCTACTGATTATTGCCTTAACGCTGGCGATCAGTGCGACTACTGCACTCAAGTTTAGTAACGAGCAAATCCAAAATGCAGTCGCCTTACAGGCAGCAGAAATGCTGGCTGGTGATCTGGTGCTTTCAGATAATGAGCCTTTGCCAAAGCAGTGGCGTGATCAGGCCAAGCAGCTGGATTTAAAGCAGTCAGAAGTCACTTTCTTTAGCAGTATGGCCTATACCGATGCGCAGTTTGTGATGGTCAATGTCAAAGCCATAGATCAGGCTTTTCCTTTGCGTGGTGAACTGCGGGTGCAACCGGCAAAAAAATCGATTCAGTCTGGTGAAATCTGGCTCAGTCCACGAGCCATGGATTTGCTCAAAGTCAAACTGGGGGATCAGCTCAATATTGCCGATGCGGCGTTTAAAGTCACCGCCAAGATTGAACAGGACTCCAATCAGGAACTTGGATTTTCCGGATTTTCGCCGACCGTAATTATTTCCCAGGCAGATGTCGCACGAACCAATGCGATTCAGGTAGGGAGCCGGATTGAATATCGCTTACTCATGGCTGGCCGTCCAGACGATACCCAACAATATGAAGCCTTATTCAAGCAGCAGGTCAAGTCAGCAAACGGCTCGGCTGAAACGCCAGCGGAAGTGCAAGGGCAGGAGTTTGAGGAGCAAAGCAGTCTCAGGTTACGCAATGCCAGTGAAGGCAATACCCGCTTGATGAAGCCAATCGCCAATCTGGACACTTTCCTGCAACTGGCCAATATTCTGACCATTCTATTATGCGGGATTGCCATAGCCTTAACCGCACAGCGTTATGTGCAGCAGAATCAGGATCATATTGCCTTGATGCGTTGTATCGGTGCCACCAAGCAGCAGATTCTGTCGGCTTATCTGGCTTTACTCGGGATGGTGCTGTTAATTGCGATGCTAATTGGTACCGTGGTCGGGATCAGTCTGGGTTATGGACTGTTGCAATTGATGTTGCAGCTGATTCCAAATTTGCAGATTGAATTTTCAGCCCTGGCAATGTTGCTCGGACCATTGCCAGTCGCGATGCTGACCAGTGCCGTGGTGTTACTCGGCTTTGTCATGCCAAGCTTGTTGCAATTGCTGAATACCCCGCCAATTCGGGTGATCCGCCAGCAGGAAAAATCAGTGCAATCCATGCTGTGGATGCTGCTGACTGGAACGCTCAGCCTGATTATTTTTAGTGTGATTTTGACTGAAAACTTGCTGCTGACCGCCTGGGTGATTGGCGCGATTATTGTGTTATGTGCGGTGCTGTATCTGACGGTATGGGGGATGTTGAAACTGCTGCGGAATATGAAGTTGAATCTGTCAGCCTATGTACGCACACCTTCTCAGACTGCTTTGCAGATTACGGCTTTAGCCTTGGGCTTGAGCCTGATTACAGTATTGGCAGTCTTGCGTACTGATCTGCTGGATCGCTGGCAGCAACAGTTACCGGAAGGTACGCCGAACCAGTTTGTTTATGGTTTACCGCCTTTTGATATGCCAGACCTGAAAGCTCAACTTGAGCAGAATGGCTGGAAAAGCACGCCACTGTATCCAAATGTCCGTGGGCGTCTGGTCGCCAAAAATGATCAGCCTTTTGCCGAGGAACTGGTGAAAAGCAGCAATACCTTAAGACGTGAACTGAATCTGACCCAGTCAAATAGCTATCCACAAGATAATGTGATTGTCAGTGGTGACGCGGTATTAAAACAAGTCGGCACCGTATCGGTCGAAGCCAATACTGCGGAAGAGCTAGGGATCAAGATCGGAGATAAACTCAGTTTCAGTCTGCCAGAAGGGATACTGGAAGCTAAAGTCGTTAATCTAAGAACCGTCGAATGGGAAAGTTTTAGCCCGAATTTCTTCTTTATCTTTGCACCGAATAGCATGGATGCCAATGCCGGCAGTTATCTGGGCAGTTTTTATGTCCCGGAAACAGATAAAGGCAAACTGGTCCCTGTGATCCAGCAATTTTCCAACACGGTGTTTATTGATGTCAGCCTGATTCTGGAAGAGATCAAACGCATTGTGAATGTGCTGGTGCAAATCGTGACCATTCTGGCAGTACTGGTCAGCATTTCCGGTTTTCTGGTACTGATGGCCTGTCTGAACCTGTTGATGGATGAGCGCAAACGTGAAGTGGCTTTGCTTCGATCATTCGGTAGTTCCAAGCAGAAACTGAAAACCATGATGAGTCTGGAAATTGGTTTTATTGGGCTGTTTGCCGGAATAGTTTCCTGCCTGTTTGCCGAAGTGATCAGTGCGATTGCCAGTTATAAAATGGATTTAATGATTCAGCCGCATTGGGAAATCTGGATTATCTTGCCGATCTTTATGACCACTTTATGTGCGCTGATTGGCCGTTATCGCCTGAGTTATCTGTCAGAGATTCCACCCTTACAAAGCTTGCGTGAGATGAATCAATAAGATTCATCTCCGTGATTTTTAAACTGGCTGAGAGTTAAAGTTTTAGTTGCTGTTGCATCATTTCCAGAATCTCTTGCCACAGTGGGCGAATGGGTTCAATCAAGGCCAAGTTATGTTGATAAAGCAGCACACAAACGCCGAAACCAATCAGCAAGGCAATCAGATTGAACAGGTGACTACGCTGCATTTTTTGACCGATGTACCATAACAAGGTGAGAAAAGCCCCCATCAGCATGCCGCCAATATGTGCGGCATTGTTGATTCCGCTGATCATAAAGCCCAGCGCGAGGTTTAGACCCATCACCATCACCAGGGTTTTTTTATCCAGGATAAAACGTTGCTGTGGCAGCATCGGCAATAAGGCCAGCACCGTCAGTGAAGCCCCGAGTCCCATCACGGCACCAGATGCGCCGGCACTGACCGCAGGCAATAAATCGGGATTGGCCACACCGCCTTCAATCAGGTTATAGCTGTCTTGAATATTCATATAGCCACTGAGCAGGCTGCCCATTAATCCGGCACACACATACAGGCCAATAAAATACATCCGGCCAAACAGTTGTTCGGCAACACTACCAAAAATATACAAGGCCCACATATTCAACATCAGGTGAATCAGGCCAAAATGAAAAAACATGCTGCTAAACAAGCGCATGGGTTCCGCTAAATAGGTTAAAGGTGCATAATCGGCACCCCAGAGAATAGCGTCTCGGGTACTCGGCTGGCTAACATCCATGCCATGCATGGCTTGCCAGCCAAATAATCCAACATTGATCCCGATTAAAATGGCGGTGATCCACCAGAGATGCATTTCAAGTTTGCGATGTTCGACAGGGGGAGAGTATTCAGACATGCTATTTTTTTGCTGTGATTGTATATTTCGAATAAGCTTAACACGAAAAATTAAATTTTCAGGAGTAACGCACTGACATGAAAGCCTTTCTGATCCGCACGATGCTTGTCATCGTCAGTGTGATTCTGCTGGTTCAATTGTGGATCTTTGCCAGTCTGGCTTGGTGGCGAACCAATCCGGTGAACACCACCATGATGATGCGGATTGATTACTGGACAGAACCTTCCAAAGCGATTCAGCATCAGTGGCGTCCCTATGACGAAATCAGCCTGAATCTGAAACGTGCCATCGTCACTGCGGAAGATGGAAAATTTATTCATCACCATGGTTTTGACTGGGACGGAATTCAAACTGCGCTGAATAAAAACAGAAATCAGGGCCGTGTAGTGGCGGGTGGTTCGACAATCTCCCAGCAATTGGCGAAAAACCTGTTCCTCGTCAACAAGCGTTCATTTGTGCGTAAAGGTCAGGAAGCGGTTGCGACCTGGATGATGGAACGCATGTGGTCGAAAGAACGGATTCTGGAAGTCTATTTAAACTCGATCGAATTCGGGGACAATATCTACGGCGTTGAAGCGGCGGCCAAACATTATTTTGGTAAAACTGCGCAAAGCCTGACCCGCGATCAAGCCATCTTTCTGGCGGCCATTTTGACCAATCCGAAATATTTCCAGGATCATCGCAATTCCTCTGCATTAAATGCACGTAAACGCATGATTCAGCGCTATATGCGTTATGCAGAATTACCTTAATTGATGATTTGAAGAGAAAGCCCAATTATTTGGGCTTTTTTTATGAAATTGTCATCAATTTGAAGCATACTTGGAGGGATAAGCACAATTTTAAATCCGCATAGGTTTGATATGAATACGGCAGCCAGCACAACTTCAGCACAGCCCGAATATACATATAATGATCGTTATATTAATCGCGAACTGTCTATCCTAGACTTTCATTTACGTGTCCTGGAACAGGCTGTCGATCCTTTACATCCATTGCTCGAACGCATGAATTTCCTGTTGATTTTCTCGCGTAATCTGGACGAGTTTTTTGAAATCCGGGTCGCAGGAATGATGGAACAGCTGGATCTGGATAATGAAAGTCGGAGTCCGGATGGCTTGACTCCAAAGCAGGTTTTAGAACAGATTTCTAAAACCGCACATGCTGCCATTGAACGTCAATACCGTATTTTAAATGAAGAAATTTTGCCAAAACTGCGTGAGGAAGATATTTGCTTCTTGCGCCGTGGTGAATTGACCCCAGCACAATCTGCCTGGATTAAAAAATATTTTCAGGAGCAGGTGGCGCCGGTTCTCACTCCAATTAGCCTGGACCCAGCACATCCATTCCCGAGACTGGTGAATAAATCACTGAACTTTATTGTCACGCTGGAAGGGAAAGATGCCTTTGGCCGTCAGATTGATCTGGCTGTGGTACCTGCACCGCGTTCTCTACCACGCGTGGTACGTTTACCGGATGAACTGACCGATGGAAAAGAACATCATGTGATGCTGTCGGCGATTATTCATGAGCATGTCTCTGATCTGTTCCCGGGGATGACGGCGACTGGCTGTTATCAGTTCCGTGTTACCCGAAATGCCGATTTAGCCTTGAATGAAGATGTTGAAGATCTAGCCAAGGCACTCAAAGGCGAACTCAGTTCACGCCGTTTTGGCCGCGCCGTGCGTCTGGAAGTGACAGAAAATTGTCCGCAGCATATTTATGAATATCTACTGAATGAATTTGATCTGGACGACGAGCAGCTTTATAAAGTCGCGGGCCCGGTCAATCTGGCACGTTTGCTATCTAACTTTAAACGTCCGCATTTACGTTATGACTCGCATACTCCCATCATTCCTAAAGTACTGAAAAAATCTGAAAATATTTTTAGTGCAATGCAGAAGCAGGATATTCTGCTGCATCATCCCTTTGAATCTTTTGCGCCGGTGATTTCATTATTACGTGAAGCGGCACGCGATCCGCAAGTGCTGGCGATCAAGCAGACCTTGTACCGCAGTGGACCAGATTCTGAAATTGTCCAGGTGCTGGCTGAAGCTGCCCGCAATGGCAAGGAAGTGACCGCAGTGATTGAATTGCGTGCGCGTTTCGATGAAGAATCCAATATTGCGGTGGCCAATGTCCTGCAAGAAGCGGGAGCAGTCGTGGTCTACGGCATTGTTGGTTACAAGACTCACGCCAAGATGATTCTGGTGGTGCGCCGGGAAAATAACAAACTGGTGCGCTATGTGCATCTGGGCACCGGTAATTATCATGCCGGCAATGCGCGAATCTATACCGATTATGGTCTGTTAACGACGGATAAAGATCTGTGTGAAGATGTGCATCGTATTTTCCAGGAACTGACCGGTATGGGGAAAATGGCCAAGCTGAAAAAGCTGCTACATGCGCCATTTACCTTGCATGCCCAGTTACTTAACTATATCGATAATGAAATTGCCTATGCTCAGGCAGGGAAACCGGCGCAGATTATTGTCAAAGTCAATGCGCTGACCGAAATGCAATTGATTAACAAACTCTATGAAGCCTCTCAGGCCGGAGTACAGATTGACCTGATTATTCGGTCGATTTGCAGTTTGCGTCCGGGTTTGCCGGGTCTGTCGGAAAATATCCGGGTGCGTTCAATTGTCGGACGTTTCCTGGAACATACCCGCGTGTATTATTTCAGCAATAATGGAAATTCACGTATTTATTGTTCAAGTGCAGACTGGATGGATCGTAACCTGTTTAATCGGGTCGAGGCCTGTTTCCCGGTCGAAGATGAAGCCTTGAAAAAACGCATCTATCAACAAGGTCTGTTGAATTACCTGAAAGACAACCAGCAATCCTGGTTATTGCAAGGTGATGGTACCTGGCTGCGGGCACAGCCAAAAGAAGGTGAAAAACCACATAATGCACAACGTATTCTGTTAGAGCTGTTTAAATAAGTTTAAGTATTTAAAGAGGCTGAATATTCAGCCTCTTTTTTATTTCGAACATACAATTGAACTGTTTAAGCTGAGTCTGATCAGTTTTCGATAGATGTGTTTGACCTGACTATACATCTGATAATCTTTCATCTGAAGCTGGTTTTGTCGTTCGGTTTGCGATTTATGCTGACTCATTACTTGTAATAACTGTAATTCAGCGAAGTTGAGACAGGCTTTAACGCTGGGCTGGTGCAGGAGATAGTCTGCCAATTCAGTATGAATGTAGGCTCCACCGCGCAAGACAGTTTTTAGACTATCAGCGAACTGGGGTAATGAATCATGATGCTGCATATAGCTATCTGCGCCGGACAGCAAGGCTGAATAGATCAGTGCTGTGGAATGAGTATTGAGTATGGCAATAACGGGCGTATCTAGGCTTTGCTGTTTCAGCGGACGGATCACACTGATCTCTGAAGTTGTTGCTGCATGATAAAGAATCAGGTTGGGCAGATGTTCAGTAATCATGGATTGTGCGGACAGCATATTGTCCGCATACAGCAGCATATCTGGCTGATAGCCGAGTTGCTGTAGCACGGTCTGGATTTTTGACAGGTCGAGTCCAGTCGGTGAACGAATCACTAAAACCGGTGCAGGCAAAAGGCTAGCCAATAAAACGCGATCCTGTAGATGCGATAGAGAGCTATACTGTGAATCAGGCAGATGCAAATGCCTATCCCAAAGAATAGTGATTTAGCTGAAATGTAGAGATTCTAAGTTTCTAGGCGGACTGGATGCATTCAATTCAAGATATAAAAAAGGAGCAACATGTGCTCCTTTTTATTATCTATAGATCAGGCAGCATCGTGCTGAGTGATTTTCTGGAAAATCTGTAATAGCACATCAAACTCGCTTTGCAGCGGTGTGCTTTTACGGGTTACCAATGCCAGGGTACGACTTGGGGCTGAATCGATCGCTTTTACCTGAATCTCAGGATTGCCTTTAATCATATTGGTATGGATCGCAATTTCAGGCAGCAGGGTAAAGCCCAGATTTGCAGACACCATTTCGATTAAAGTCGGCAGTGAGCTGGCTTTTAAACGGTGATCATTTTTACGCTCACCAATCGGGCAGGCACTCAAGGCATGATCACGCAGGCAATGACCTTCTTCAAGTAACATCAGGCGAGACAGATCCAGATCTTCTAAAGAGTTTGCTTGTGCAGCATGCTGATCAGATTTTTGGTAAACCAGATACAGATTCTCTTTGGCAATTTCAGCAACTTTCAGACCACGGGTGTCGAAAGGCAATGCCAAAGCCACCATATCCAGGTTGCCATGTTCCAGCTTTTCTACAATCTTTTCACTTTGCGCTTCATGCAGATGCAACTGGATTTTTGGTAATTGCTTATGCACTTCATCCAGCAGCTGGGACAATAGGAAAGGTGCAATTGTTGGAATGACGCCGAGATGTAGATCACCGGTTAAAGGTTCACTCATCTCACGACTTAAACGCATTAGGTCCTGAGCATCGGCCAGTAGAACACGTGCGCGTGCAACCACTTGTTCACCAAGAGGCGTTAAACGAACATTCTGGCGGTCGCGTTCAACAAGTACGCCACCGAGTAAACGCTCCAGCTCCATGATGCCGCCAGACAAGGTTGACTGGGTGACAAAGGAGCGGCGAGCAGCTTCTGTAAAGTGTAGCGTCTCTGACAGTGTTACGAGGTATGACAGCTGTCTTAGGGATGGTAATGCAGCCATAGTGTCCTAATGTTTATGATTTAAAATGATCAGCAAATAATTCGCTAAGATATGGAATAAAATGCGGTGGGATATCATGCCCCATTCCATCAATTAATTCAAATTTAGCCCCTGAAATTGCTTTCGCAACGGCCTTGCCATGGCTAGGAGGCAGCAATCGATCTCGAGAACCATGGACCACCAGGGTTTCTTGTTTGATTTGCTTGTCCAGTTGCAGCAATGAGCCTGTACATAATATTGCTAAAAACTGTTGAAGTACACCAGCAGGATAGTAACTTCGCTTATATAATTTACGGGCGGTCTGCACCGCTTCCAGATGATTGACATAACCTGGTGAGCCGATGATCTTAAACAGTTTCAAACTATGATCAACAATGCCATCTTCATCTGTTGAAGCCGGTTTGTCAATCAAACTAAAGAGTTGCTTAGGGAAGGGCGGTGGCAACATCGGCTGGTTATTACTGGTAAACAGTAAGCCCAGTTTTTTGACTTTATCCGGATAACGCGCGGCCAGAATCTGGGCAATCATACCGCCCATCGAAGCACCCAGCACATAGACTTGTTCCAGCTGCATTTTTTCAATCAACAGACTGACATCTTCAGCCATATCGTAAAGATCATAAGGTGCACCCTGATTACCCAGACCCAGTACAAAACGGCTCATCATTTTCAGGGTATTCAGGCGTGGACCTTTGTGATGGACTTTTGAAGACAGGCCAATATCACGATTATCAAAACGGATGATGTGATAACCATTGTCAATCAGTGATTTGCAGAAAAAGTCAGGCCAGTACAGCATTTGCCCACCCAGCCCCATAATCAGCAAAATGGTGGGATGTTCCGGATTTCCACCAACCTCGACATGTAGCTGGATCCCATTGCCAAGATCGACCTTGGTTTCATGCATGAACGAGGTATAAGGGGAAAGATTAAACTGTGCTGCGCTGTACATAGTCGCTGTCCTAATTAAAGGATATTTCGTTTAAAAAATATCCTTGCTATTAAACCTCTAAACCGCAGCAGGAATCAAGTCAGGAACCTGTTTGGTCAAGGCCAGACGCTGTTTGGCTGCAGTGGCGCCCAAAAGCACGAAACCACGTAAGGTGCCGTTAGCATCGAGCGCTTTAGCCAGCATGCCATCGTCAAACTCTTCAGTTTCCCAGGTGACATCAACATCAACTGGTGCAGGTAATACCGTTAAAGGTGCAGCAGGCGTTTTGACTGCCACTGGCATAGCCGGATAATGTACAGCGGTATGTTCACCGTTTAAGGTTTTTGCCAAAGCGCGGGCTTGTTGCATGATCGGCATGACATAAGGCAATAAAGTTCCATTGACCTCGGCACAGTCACCTACAGCATAGATGTCGGCTTGGTTGGTTTCCAGTTGTGCGGTGGTCAAAACTCCGCGACTGGTATGTACGTCTGCCTGTTTCGCCAAAGAAATATTCGGCTGTAAGCCCACCGCAGACAACACTACATCAGCGACCAAAGACTGACCGTTGGCCAGCGTGACCAGATAATCACCATTGTCCGCACGAGAGACTTTTTCGACTGTTGTGCCCAAGACAAAGTGAATGCCGGTTTCTTCAAGATTCTTCTGGAATGCAGTAGCAACATGTTCTGGCAATAAGCGGCCAAGTGGCTGAGGGGCTAAATCAATGACTGTAACCTGATGATCGGTATTTTGTAGGTCGTTGGCAAATTCACAGCCAATCAGGCCTGCACCTAAAATTACTACACGTTTGTCTTCACGTGCTGCCAGATTGTTACGGAAAGCTTTATAGTCACTCAAATTGTTGACGACATGAATGTCATCGCTGGCATCACCGGCAATCGCCAGACGTACCGGATTGGCACCGATGGCTAATACCAGTTTGCTATAATTTTGCGTACTTTTCTGACCATCTTTTTCCAGAACCAGCTGATGATCTTCCGGATGAATGGCTTTGACCCAGGTATGCTGTTCAATGCGCATATTCAGCTGTGCTGACATTTT
The DNA here is from genome assembly GCF_052078135.1 of Acinetobacter lwoffii. Lineage (GTDB taxonomy): Bacteria > Pseudomonadota > Gammaproteobacteria > Pseudomonadales > Moraxellaceae > Acinetobacter > Acinetobacter lwoffii_Z. The sequence goes on along the minus strand of NZ_JBQGUZ010000003.1, from coordinate 196,806 downwards.
AGCCGCATCGCCTAGTGGAATTTGTTCAGGCGCTTTATTGCCAGCCAAAGCATTGGAGAGCGTCGGTTTGGCGTAATTGACCGCATCATCCGCACAGATCATCAGCAATTCATGTTCTGGATTAAGTTTACGAAATTCACGTGCTACGGCATAACCCGCCATACCTGAACCAATAATGACGATAGGATGCATAGTTGTTTCCATATGGTAGAGCTCCATGCTGTATAAATGATTGAAAGGCATAAAAAAAGACCATATGGATATGGCCTTTAACTGGACGTGATTAGACTTCGATCATTTCGAAATCGACTTTAGACACGCCGCAATCTGGACAGGTCCAGTCATCGGGGATATCTTCCCATTTGGTGCCTGCCACGATCCCGTCTTGAGGCCAACCTTCTGCCTCGTCATAAATCCATCCACATACGATGCATTGAAACTTTCTCATGTAACTCTCCAAAACTGAGCAACTGTAGGCGTCAGCTTAAAATCCATAAAAGGCAAGACTCTAAAAGAATATGACTTTTTAACAGTGAACATATTTGGCTAAATTTTTACGCAGTTCTATTCATAAAGTAAAGTGAATAAAAGCTTAATCAGCGAAATTAGCAGCAGAATAGACGACACATTCCTCATTTATCTAAAAATCACGCCAATCAGCTTTTCTGGCGTAGGCGGTTAAAGGATAAAAAGCTGACGATGGCAAAAATGAGTGTTTATCTTGTGGGATAGACCAAAGTCGTGCAGTAAAAACTTGAGTTTTTAGGTAATTTAAAATCAGTAAAGTCCGGATTAAATATTTTTAAAATAAATCAATATAATAAAATCAATATCTTGTAATTAAACGTCGGGTTTTTATTAGGCAGCTTGGCTTGTCCGCTCTACTCAAATAGGTTTAAAATTCCCATATTCCTTTTCTTTTTTTAAGATCTCCCATGAGCAATTTGTCTACTTCTTTGTGGTCTCACATTCGTACGGTCCAAGATTTTCCAAAACCAGGAATTTGCTTCTTTGATTTGACCCCACTTTTCATGAGCAATATTGGTCCTTTGACTGACGCTTTGATTGCCAGCATTCCTGCTGACAAACTGGCAGAAGTAGAAAGCTTTATTGCGGTCGAAGCGCGTGGTTTTGTGTTGGCAAGCTTGTTGGCACAACGTACAGGCAAAGGCTTATTGTTGGTGCGTAAAGCAGGCAAATTGCCACCTCCAGTGGTCGGTGTGGGTTATAGCCTGGAATATGGTATGGATCGTTTAGAAATGTCTGCGGAAGTTCAGTCCCAGAAAGTAATTATTGTGGATGATGTTCTGGCAACTGGCGGAACCTTAAAAGCAGTGAATGAACTGGCTCAAAAATGTCAACATGAAGTACTTGGCGCAAGTATCTTCCTTGATCTTCCTGACCTGCATGCTGAATTAGGCCTGGATATCTGGTCAGTATTGGATGACAAATCTCAGCCTGAAGCGGCAGTTGCTTAAGTCATAATTTTTTGTAAAAAAAGCCCCGAAATTGTGGGGCTTTTTTATTGCCTGATAAAATGATCTTCGATTTCCTGAATCAGTGTATTAATTTGCTCAGGATGTTCCAGACGATGATGGCCGCCATCAACTGCCTGAATTTGCATATAGTCTTCAAGTTGTGTCTGAACCGCATGCATATCCAGAATTTCATCGCCCAGCTCCAGATAGGCAAACTGAGGAATATCATGCTGTAAATCGTGATGCCCAATCGGCGGATAATCATCGCGGAAGTTAGGCTGCAAAATGGGATTGGCCACTACACATGGAATTTGATACGCTTGTGACATTTTCAGTGCCCAATAACCGCCAAGACTGTGGCCGACCAGAATATCCGGTTTGATGGTTTCAATCATCTCATGATAAAACTCGGTGACCGAACTATAACTCAGATTTCGATAATCGACATCGATACAGTATTTATGTACCACATCAATGGCATGGAACTTGGTGGATTCTCTGGAGGAATCTAAGCCATGTAAAAACAAAATCTTAGACATAGTTCATTACTCATTTTTATGGGACATGCCATATTGGTTATTTGTTGATTGGCACATCATCTTCAATCTGAGCGTCATTGTAGAACGTCTGGGTGTACAAGGCAGTTAGCTATTGGTCTAAGCCACAATTTTGCAGTGCAATGATTTTGTATAACCCCTGTCTGATTTAAACTTTAATCCCAACTGAGAGCAGCGGGGTGCTGCAAAAGGTTGAAGAAAGGGAATTTAAAAGAGTGACAGAAGGGCTCAACCGAATGGTGTAAATAGCAGGATAGTGGATTTTTCCAAAGAAAAGCCGGTTCCTGAGAGTGTTTGCGCTACGATTTGAGAAGGATTTCTGCTATTCTATGCAACTTCTATTTTTTAACTAATCTTATTCGAGGCAGAGATGACGCAAACTAACGCTCAATCGACTTCTGAACAAATCATTTCCGAAAACGATTTAATTGCACAGCGTCATGCCAAGTTAAAGCAAATCGAAGCTCAGGCACAAGAAACAGGTAAGAGCCCATGGCCGAATACCTTTAAGCGTGAGCATTATGCCCAGGATTTACAAGACCAGTTCGCTGATAAATCTAAAGAAGAAATTGAAGCAGGCGAAAAGGTCTACGTCAAAGTTGCCGGTCGTGTAATGTTGAACCGTGGTTCATTTATCGTGATCCAGGACATGACAGGTCGTATCCAGCTTTATGTTGCGCGTAAAGAACTCGCTGAAGATGTACTGGCTACCATTAAAGGTCTGGACCTTGGCGATATCATTGCAGTCGAAGGTTATATCGGTCGTTCGGGTAAAGGCGATTTGTATGTACATATCGAACATTTTGAATTACTGACCAAATCATTGCGTCCACTTCCAGACAAGTTCCATGGTCTGAACGATACTGAAGTGAAGTATCGTAAACGTTATCTTGACCTGATCGTTAATGAAGAAACACGTAAAACTTTTGAAATTCGTGCCAAAGTTGTGGCGGGTATCCGTGCCTTCCTGACTGAAAAGCGCTATATGGAAGTTGAAACGCCAATGATGCATGTGATTCCAGGTGGTGCATCAGCACGTCCTTTTGAAACACATCATAATGCACTAGACATGTCATTGTTCCTGCGTATTGCGCCAGAGCTTTACTTAAAGCGTTTGGTGGTCGGCGGTTTTGAACGTGTGTTTGAAATTAACCGTAACTTCCGTAACGAAGGTGTTTCTACCCGTCACAACCCTGAATTCACCATGATCGAATTCTATCAGGCTTATGCAGATTACAAAGACTTGATGGAATTGACCGAGCAAATGCTGGAGCGTCTGGCGATTGATATCTTGGGTACGACTGACGTGCCTTATGGCGATGAAGTATATAGCTTCAAAGGGCCATTCAAGAAAATTTCAATGTTCGATGCGATTCTGGAAAATAACCCGCAATTTACTCCTGAAAATGTCAATGACCGGGAGTTCCTGGCAAAATTCCTTCAGGAAGAATTGAAAGAGCAAGTGAAGCCAGGTTTTGGTCTGGGCAAACTGCAAACCATGGTATTTGAAGAAACCGTAGAAACCAAATTGCGTCAGCCGACGTTCATTACAGAATATCCAGCAGAAACTTCTCCATTGGCACGCCGTAATGATCACAATCCACACATTACTGACCGTTTTGAATTCTTCATCGGCGGTCGTGAACTGGCAAATGGCTTCTCGGAGCTAAATGATCCAATCGATCAGGCTGAACGTTTCCAGGCACAGGTTGCTGAAAAAGATGCTGGTGATGATGAAGCCATGCATTACGATGCAGACTTTGTCGAAGCTCTGGAATACGGTCTTCCTCCAACAGCAGGTGAGGGTATTGGTATTGACCGTCTGGTGATGATCTTTGCCAATGCAGCAAGTATCCGCGATGTGATCTTGTTCCCGCATATGCGTCATAAAAATGCTTAAATGCTGAATTCAAAATAACCCACCATTGTGTGGGTTATTTTTTGTCGATACATCTGAAAGCTTGAGTAAAAAACAACAGTTTAATCGTTGAAAATTAACATAGGAGCGATTAAGGTGAAGCAGAAAATAAACTTGAGAATATTCATCCCATGTTGCTAAAAAAAACATTATTGAGTGTGTTGCTGACTACGCTTGCTCTTCCTGCTTTTGCTCAGGGCCTGGTTCTAAATGATGCAAATTTGCGTACTGACCTGAACTGGTTAAACCAGCAAGGGGTTATTCAAATCAGTACCTCAACCTGGCCGCTGAGTGGGGATGAAATTCAACGAGCCTTAACAAATGCGCAGATCAGCAATACTGTACAGCAGCGTGTAATCGATTCGGTTCTGGCTAAACTAAAGGCAGATAATCAACTGCTAAAATTGGGTGTATTTGCAGAAACCGATCAAAAAAATATTCCACAGACTTTCGGGGATCAGCAAAAAGCACAATATCAGGCAGCTTTAGAGTTTAATGCTGGCAGTACGAATTGGGATGCCAAAATCAGGGTGAATGCTGAAAAAGATCCACAAATTGATAATGATCAGGATGTAAATCTCGAAGGTTCTTATCTGGCGGGGAAACTTTGGAATCAATGGTTGATTGCTGGGCAGATTCCAACTTATTGGGGGCCAGGCCATGATGGCAGCTTGATGCGTGGTGATGCCAGTCGTCCAGTCTATGGCTTTACAGTTCAACGTGCAGAACAGACAGCATTTGAAAATAAATGGTTATCTTGGATTGGGCCGTGGCAATATCAGGCTTTTGCCGGTCAACTCGATGACTATAGCGCAGTTCCAGACGCCAAATTGATTGGTTTGCGTGTTACAGCACAGCCTTTACCTTATTTAGAGCTTGGTGCCTCGCGTGCGATTCAGTGGGGTGGTGAAGGGCGACCTGAAAGTTTAAGTTCGCTATGGGATGCTTTTGTAGGTAGTAAAGATAATGGGGGTACAGGTGAACCAGACCCATCTAACCAGATTGCCGGCTTCGATGCGCGGTTAAATTTATTTTCTCTTACCCAAATTCCGGTAGGTCTATATGCTCAATATGTAGGAGAGGATGAGGCTGGGGGCTTACCTGCAAAAAAAATGTATCTTGCCGGCATTGACTATTCTTCCACTGTAAAAAATATGCCATATCAGCTCTACACAGAATGGGCAGATACGCGGACTAATGGCAAGGTTCAAGGCATTTCCTACAACCATACGAATTATACAGACGGTTTTTATCAGCATGGTTATCCTCTAGCACATGCTTTAGGTGGCGATGCGCAGATGATTTCCGTGGGTGGAGATATTCGTATTGATTTTATGAACCGCTTATCAGGGCGTATACTTTTTGCTGATGTGAATCAATCGGAACGAGCCGCCGTTAATAATGCTGCTTTTGCTTTTAATGATGAGATTAAAGCACTGGATTTGACCTGGTCACATTATATCCGTCCAGAAATGCCGCTTAAAATTAATGCATGGGTCGGTGATTCAAAGGTAAATGGTCGAGATAGCGGAGTTTCTTTAGGTATCGAAATACCATTAGAAAAAGGCTTGTTCAGTTATTAATTCTTAACCATGATTAAATCCTGCTTAAACGCAGGATTTTTTTAGCATTTTGAAAAACTATAAACAAAAAAAACGCAATGATTGGGGTTGTCATTGCGTAGAAAAAGGAATGTCTTTCAAACTACTTCATTAACTGTGGAGAGAGTTAAATCTGATTCCTTACTGAATACAATCATAATAGGATGCATTCTCATATGACTCATCAGTATTCATGTTAATACATGTTAAATAAGGTTAAAACTATGAAGATTATGTGGGGATATTTGCATCATTTTTGCGCAATTTTAGCTTAAACATAAAAGCTCTTCATCAGAAGAGCTTTTAAGAGCAATTTTTTCTAATTAAAAATGGAATACACCGAGGCCAGATTTAACTTCATCCAGTGTCGCCTGGGTAATATCGCGACATTTATCCGTACCGGTTTTCAGGATATCCATGATGTAATCGGGATCTTTAGCCAGTTCAATACGACGCTCACGAATTGGGCCGATCAATTCTTTTAAAATACTTTCCAGACGTTTTTTCACTGTACCATCGCCTAAACCACCACGACGATAATGGGCTTTGAGCTCTTCCAGCTCTTCTTTATTTGGGTCAAAGGCATCTAGATAAGTAAATACCACATTGCCTTCGACCTGACCTGGATCTTCAATACACAGATGATTCGGATCGGTATACATTGCATTGACAGCTTTCTTGATATCTTTATCTGTCGCATCCAGCACAATGGTATTGCCCAAAGATTTCGACATTTTCGCTTTACCATCAAAACCTGGTAAACGACCAACATTGGAAAGAAGAGCCTTACATTCTGGTAACAGGTCATGACCAATTTGACGGTTCAGGCGACGCACGATTTCGTTAGTCTGTTCGATCATTGGAATCTGATCTTCGCCCACAGGAACCACAGTGGCCTTGAATGCTGTAATGTCAGCAGCTTGAGCCACCGGATAGCACAAGAAGCCGGCTGGAATATCACGCTCAAAACCACGCATCTGGATTTCAGATTTGATGGTCGGGTTGCGCTCAAGACGTGAAACCGTCACGAAATTGAGGTAAAGCATGGTCAGTTCATTCAGTGCTGGCAGGCATGACTGAACACAAATTGTGGTTTTAGTTGGATCAATACCGACAGCCAGATAATCCGTCGCCACTTCAATAATGTTACGACGTACTTTTTCAAAATTGTCCGCATTATCGGTCAATGCCTGAGCATCGGCGAGTAACAAGTGTTGATGGTGAGAATCTTGCAGACCTACACGAGAGCGTAATGAACCCACAAAGTGGCCGAGGTGGAGTTGTCCGGTAGGACGGTCGCCCGTCAAGATCACTGGACGATTATCTTGATTACTCATTATCTATTCCAAAGGGTAGTCAGTACTACAGCTGTATTTTAACGAATGGCAACATTGTACGGCATTCTGTTTTTGATTGTCAGCCAGAAAAAAAGCTGTCGTAAAAAAATCTTATAAATTAAACAAGTGAATACAATATTTTTAAGAATTTTGATTAAACTATCTGGAAAGAAGATAAGGATAATAAGTATGGCGAGCAGTTTATTACTATTATTAGATGATATTGCTACAGTCCTGGATGATGTTGCTGTCATGAGCAAAATGGCAGCAAAAAAAACGGCAGGTGTCCTCGGTGATGATCTGGCTCTAAATGCGCAACAAGTGACAGGTGTGCGGGCTGATCGTGAATTGCCGGTGGTCTGGAAAGTTGCCAAAGGTTCTTTTGTCAATAAACTGATTTTGGTGCCGCTGGCCTTATTAATCAGCTTTATTGCAGGTTGGCTGATTAATCCCTTGTTGGTGCTGGGTGGTTTGTTTTTGTGTTATGAAGGCGTGGAAAAAATTATTCATACCTTGCACACACCGAAGGCCAAGGATGCTGAACAGGCGCGTGAGCAATTGATCCATACGGAAATGGATTTGCACCAGTTTGAAAATGAAAAAGTCAAAGGCGCCATTCGCACCGACTTTATCCTGTCTGCTGAAATTATTGTGATTACTTTGGGAACGGTTGCCGCAGCCTCGATGCTGACCAAAGTAACCGTTTTAAGCCTGATCGCGGTGGTCATGACCATTGGTGTTTATGGTTTTGTTGCGCTGATTGTCAAACTGGATGATATCGGTTTACATCTGACTGAACAGCAGTCCGATTTTAAACAAAAAATAGGACGTGGCTTGTTGGCATTTGCTCCGGTCTTGATGAAAATTCTCTCCATCGTTGGAACCGCTGCGATGTTCCTGGTAGGCGGTGGAATTATCAACCATGCTATTCCTTTTATTCATCACTTTACTGAAGACAGTGTGGCCTATGTACAGGATATTCCTAGCATCGGTAACATTGTTGGTGCCGTGACGCCGACCTTAATTAATTTCGCTGTAGGAATTTTAGCGGGTCTGCTGGTCATGCTGGTGATTAGCCTGATTAAGAAAATCTGGCCCAAATCATCAAAAGCTTAAGGTGTCGAAATATCTGGATATTGAGCAGATTAAGAAAAGGAAAAGACTATGCGTTGGAAAGGTCGTCGTGTCAGTAGCAATGTAGAAGACCGTCGCGGTGGTGGTGCCAAAGCTGGCGGAATCAGTATTGTTGGATTGATTGTGGCCTTTGTGGCCTGGAAGTTTTTCGGTGTCGATCCACAGCAGGCTTATCAAACCACCAAGCAGGTCACTCAGGGGGTATCGGGTGCAGCAGAAACACGTGGCCTGGAAAATCCCACGCCCGAACAGCAGGAGTCGATTGATTTTGTTGGAACCGTATTGGCAGATACCGAAGATACCTGGAATCAGGTGTTTCAGCAGCAGTTAAATCAGCAGTATGTTCCACCGAAACTGGTGTTGTTTAACGGCATCGTGAATTCTGGTTGTGGTACAGCTCAGGCCGCGATGGGACCTTTCTACTGCCCGACAGACAAGAAAGTGTATATCGATACGGCATTCTTTAAAGATATGCGCAGTCAAATGGGCATTACCGGAGAACAGAATGCCACCGAACTTTCCCGCAATGATCAGGCGGGGGATTTTGCGCTGGCCTATGTTGTGGCCCATGAAGTGGGGCATCATATTCAGACGATTTTAGGTATTTCTTCTCAAGTACAACAGGCGCGTCAGCAAGCAAGCGAAGTGCAAAGTAACCAGCTTTCAGTGCGTCAGGAATTGCAGGCAGACTGTCTGGCCGGCGTCTGGGCTTACCATAATCATGAGCGAACCCAATTTTTGGAACAGGGCGATGTGCAGGAAGCGATGGATGCCGCTCATAAAATTGGCGATGACTATTTGCAGAAACGTGCCCGCGGGCAGGTGGTGCCGGACAGCTTTACTCATGGCAGCAGCGCGCAGCGGGTACAATGGTTTAATACCGGCTTGAAATCCGGTCAGGTTGCGAATTGTGATACCTTTAATCAAAATATTTAAATGACTTCGATAAAAAAAGGAGCAGATGCTCCTTTTTTTATTTATGCAGAAAACGCCGGAAATTTCTTAATATCTTGATACTGACGAATAATGCAGCCAAAGCAAACAGTGCAATTGCAAAGACCGTATATTTGAGGTTGCTCATGTCATTTTGATAAAACTGCTGAATATCTTGTTTGTTATATTCTAAAGCAGTTGCTTTGCCAGTCCGGCTATCTCTGAACTGGATTTTTTCAATATAGAAGAGATTTCCCGCTTTAATTAAGTCAACGCTCTGGATTTGGCGCGTATGCGATTGATTGTCTTCATCGCTACATAAAGCGCTGTAATGCTCACAGTTGATTTTGACCACATAACCATTTCCTGCAATCAGAATAAAAATGGCATTGTCTGGTCGCTGGTTATTGGACACCAACACATACTGCTCACCGGCTGTACTTTTCAGGGGCATGCTGGTGGCTTGCTGATAATGCTGTTCAGCCTGCAAAATTTCCTGAATTTTAGCAAAGCAGGTAAAACATAAGGACAACGTGACCAGAAAAATCACGCTGGCAAAACAGAAACGGAAAATGGTTTTGACAGTTTGATGCATGGGAGAAAAATTCAAAATAGAAAGATGGGAAAGCAAAAGCCGAATGCTGATCTGTATGTTAAATCATCATTTGAAAATACTGAAAAGAAACTTAACTCAATTCGATAAAAAACGGACTAAACTTGTTTTGCCAGAATACCTTGCTATTCAAATCTCTATTTTAACAACGCCTCTCGGCGCATAGCGCTCCATCTCGCCCGATTTTAGGAAACCGAATGGGAAATTTCTTTTTTCTTCAGCTACTCACAGTCGTCTTTGCCTTGTCAATTGCCACGACCATGTTTAATAAGCGTGTTTTAGGCTTTCCACAAGCGATCGGGGTTCCGATTGTCTCAGCAATCTTTGTTTTTATTTTGCAGTGGGGCGCCAGTTTACTGCATGGCAATCCATTCTTTAGCATCAATATTGACAATATCGAGCAGGCTGTTCGTCATGTGGATTTTTATGATTTTCTGATCAATGGCGTGATTTGCTTTATTCTGACCTCATCTGCGCTGAAGTTTAAGGTCTCAGATTTGCGTAATCACTGGCGGCCGATCAGTATTCTGGCTGGTCTGGCTTTGGTGTTCTGTGCAGTGTTCTTTGGCGTGGTGTTGTATGGTTATCAGTTCCTGATTGGTAAGCATGTTGACTTGCTGGTTTTGCTATTGCTAGGGGCGGCCTTGGGCGCCACAGATCCGATCGGCATTAAAGGGGTATTGAGTTCGGTTCGTGCACCGCATCATTTGATCGTCAAGCTGGAAGGCGAATCGTTGTTTAATGATGCGATGTGTATTGCCTTGTTTATGACCTTACTCAATGTCCTGCAAGGTGAAAACTTTACGGTACTGGCAGTGCTGCAAACCTTGCTTTATGAGATTGTCGTGGCGGTACTGATTGGTCTCGGATTCGGTTTTGCGATCTTGCGGATTTTGCGCGGTAAGCATGAAATGGAATCTCTGATTTTGACCACGGCCTTGCTGGCTTGTGGTTCCTATCTGGTGGCTTTGCTGGCACATGCTTCCGCGCCAATTGCCTGTGTGATTGGTGGTTTGATTGTTGGTAATAAATGGAAAGAAATCCTGGCAGATGCTGAAATTGGTGACGTTAATCATTTCTGGCATACGGTTGAGGGAATTATCAATTCATTCCTGTTTACCCTGATCGGTTTGGAATTGTTTATTCTGGACTTGAGTACCAGTCTGGTTCTGGGCGGAATGGTGGCTTTTGTGATTCTACATCTGGCCCGTTTTGCAGCCAACTATCTGGCCTTTGCCATGTTCCCAAAAGTCAGCAAGAAAAGCTATAACGGCAGTTTGACCATCCTGTCTTGGGGCGGAGTACGGGGCGGGATTTCTTTGGCCTTAATTCTGGCGGTCGCCAATGTTCCTCAGCTGGAAGCCTATAGCAGTATTCTGGTGGGCTATACCTTTATTGTAGTGCTATTGTCCGGTGTGGTATGTGGCTTGGGCCTGCCTGCGGTGATGAATGCGTTTTATTATAATCCCAATGAAGAGACGCAGGGCTTTAAAGGTTGGTATCAACGCATGTGTCATAAAATGAATCGTAAGGGTTTTCGCTATATTGTTGGAGAAGATGCCAAAGGAAATGAGACTATTACTATTTTTCAGCCAGAAATTCTGATTGATCAGAAAGATGCAGATGGCGTTGCCACGGTGCATCATCCAGATAAAGTTCAGGAAGTAAAAAGACTGGAAAATCCGGATAATTTCTAAAGATAAAACTTAGAAGATCAAGAGACTGTTAGATTGGTTTTTATAGTGAGATGAGAGCTTGAATCAGCGTATTTCATCAGGCTTAATCACTCTCCTATAGCTTTTTTACTGGGGGTGGATTGTGATTTTTGATTTAAATAAGCTATTAATGAGATGAAAATGACCCAGACAAGTTCAGCCAGTCAGGAAATGGCAGAAATGATTTTGGCTGTGGTCAATCAGATTCCGTATGCCAAAGTCGCCACCTACGGACAGATTGCTAGACTGGCAGGTTTACCCAAACATGCGCGATTGGTCGGACGGGTATTAAGTCATCTAGATTCGGACACTGATATTCCTTGGTATCGGGTGATCAATGCCCAGGCGAAAATCAGTGTGAAGCAACTGGACGAACATGGCCAGAATATCCAGCAGCAAAAACTCATGCAGGAAGGAATTTTTCTTAAAGGTGATCGCTTGGATTTAAAACGCTATCAATGGGATGGTCTGGTCAAGATATAAAAAAAATCCCCACTTGGTGAAAAGTGGGGATTTTAAACATAACTTAGTTGCGAATCACCATTACTGGGATATCCGCTTGGCCGAGAATGCTTTGCGCTACGCTGCCAAGGAACAGCTTTTTGAAGCCCGTGCGACCATGGGAACCAATCACGATCAGGTCAGAATTTAAATCTTTAGCTGCTTTGACAATCTCGCTATAAATTACCTGACCCTCAAGGAGCTGTGTATCCACTTCAACACCGGCACCAGAGAATTTTGCTTTGGCTTCATCCAGCGTTTTCAGGATGGAAGTACGGGCACGTTCAATCAGGTCATTGGTTTGTGCCGCAGAGATATATTCCGCAGCGATATAAGGGTCCAGCGCCAGAACTTGAACCACTGTGACTTTACTGTTAAATGCTTTGGCAATTTCTACAGCTTTATCTACTGCAGCATACGATGTTTCTGAACCGTCAACAGGTACTAAAATATGTTCAAAAGGCATTAGAATTCTCCTGAGGGGAATTTAGAGTTATAAAATTATGACGCGTTAAACCGGGTACGAATAGTTGTTTATACTTTGATCATAGCCTGTATTGTATAAAAATAAAACCAAGTAAATACATAGGTATAATGTCTAATAGATTAAAAAATGAAGCACCTGTTTAGAGCTATTTAATTGGGTGATTTATTTAGCCTAAGTTAATAATTTATATGTAATTAATGTGATAGCCTAAGACAGTGATTAATCACATCGAATAGAGGTCGGGTCTAATTTTATTTGCGGTGACAGCTGTTCATAGCGATTTAAAATTGTTTGAGTTTCACCTGCATAAATTTTTTGCTGTAGCTGCCGGATTTTATGTTCTGTCACATGTAAACGCGCACAATGTAATGCAATCTGATTTTCCCGGGTTACCGCCAGTCGTTGGCTCTGATCATATTCCGGATAGCGCCCGATTTTCTGCTGTGCTCTGCTGAGTTGTGCCAAGGACCGTTTTTGCTGCATGCTCATCAGTTGCTGCTGATTAATCCACTGTGCCACATCACGTCTGACGCCATTATAATCTACGAAAATAGGCGAGATGATCTGGCAGGCACTCAGGCTTGAAAGGCCAATGAGTAAAATAAATATTTTGATTTTATACATTTGGTGAATCCTCGAAGAATTAAAGAGTGCTATGAATGCGTGAATTACATACTAAAAAACCCTTTTTTGTTTAAAATTTAAAAGTTTATTCTGTATTTGCATAAAGACTGAACATTTGTTTTTTAAAATGCTTGACGATAGAAGCTGAAATTACGATAATGCGCACACAGTTTACGGCTATGTAGCTCAGTTGGTTAGAGCACCGCACTCATAATGCGGGGGTCACAAGTTCAAGTCTCGTCATAGCCACCATTTTAAAAGACCAAGCTCTCAGCTTGGTCTCTTTTTTTGTCTTTTAAAAAGTACTGCAAACTATAAAAAATATTTGAAGCATCCACTAATTTTTTCAGATTTCTCAAAACATCATTTTTCCTTAATGTTGAGTCTGATCTTCATTTTACTGTCGCATAAAAAAATCGCCCAAGCATTCACTTGGACGATTCTGATTTACATCATTGAGAGCAGAATTTAGCTACCTGCTTTCCATCCATTCACGATTGGATAACGACGCTCACGGCCATAAGAACGTGAACTGATACGTGGCCCAATGGCACCTTGGCGGCGCTTGTACTCATTGATATCAACCAGACGAATCACTTTTTTCACGACTTCAGCATCAAAGCCTTTGGCAATGATATCGTCTTGACTCATATCTTCTTCAATATACGAATACAAGATCGCATCTAGAATGTCATAGGCAGGTAAAGAGTCTTGATCGACCTGATCTGGACGCAGTTCTGCTGAAGGTGGACGGGTAATCACACGTTCCGGAATCACTGGAGTTTCTGAAATGCTGTTACGATATTTCGCCAGTTCAAACACAATGGTTTTATACACATCTTTCAGAACTGCATAACCACCGACCATATCGCCATACAGGGTGCAATAACCGACAGCTAGTTCAGATTTATTACCGGTTGCCAGCACCAGATTACCGAATTTGTTAGACAGAGCCATCAACAAGGTGCCACGTGAACGTGCTTGCAGGTTTTCCTCGGTGGCATCGACTGGAGCATTACCAAAGAATGGGAATAGCACCTGCATAAAGCCGCTTACCACAGGGTTAATTTCAGCAATACCGAAAGTCACGCCCATATTTTTGGCTTGAGCTGCTGCATCTTCTACACTGATTTGTGCAGTATAGGTATAAGGCATCATCACAGCCTGAACTTTGTCTGCGCCAAGCGCATCTACAGCAATCGCTAGGGTCAGGGCAGAGTCAATGCCGCCAGACAGTCCCAGAATCACACCTGGGAAGCCAGAACGCTGTACATAATCACGTGTAGCCATGACCAGGCTTTGATAAATCTCAGCCATGGTGTCTAAAGCAGGTGCAATTGCACCTTTACTGAATTGCAGTTGTTCAGCATTAAATTCTGCAATTGCCAGATTTTCCTGGAAAGTTGGTGCCTGTAAAGCCACCTCGCCAGATTTGTTGAGCACAAAGCTGGTACCGTCAAAGATCAGGTCATCTTGGCCACCGACCTGGTTGCAGTACACCAGATTGATATTTAGCTGTTTGACCAAGGCCGCCATGGTTTCAATACGATGTTGTGGTTTACCCACTTCATATGGCGATGCATTCAGCACCAAAGCCGTGTCGATATTCAATTTTGCCAGTTGCTGAACAGTGGCCAAAGACCAGACATCTTCACAGATCAGTACGCCAAATTTATGTCCAAGATACTCAAATACCAGATGCTGATGACCTTCGCCAAAATAACGCTTTTCATCAAATACACCATAGTTTGGCAACACTTGTTTGTTATAAACACCCAGTACTTCGCCATCTTTCATGACAGCAGCCGAGTTATAACGCTGACCATCTTCAGTTTGATTAACAAAACCAAAGACCATGACAATATCTTTTACTTCAGTTAGTTTTTCAAAAGCCGCTTTGGTGCGTTTCACCAGACTTGGGCGAATTAATAAGTCTTCTGCAGGATAGCCCAATGTTGAAAGTTCAGGAAAGATAATCAGATCCGCTTTATCTTTTTTAGCCTGATTGGCCAGATCAATCATTTTTTGCGTATTTGCATCCAGATTGCCCACATGTGGAGAGAATTGAGCAATCGCAATTTTAAAACTTTTCATTCCAAGTAAATCCTATTCCTATAGGTTGATACACTAAATTACTGATTTTTATAATTCTAATTATTCAGTTGAGTGCACTTCGATATTCATAAAATGCCAAATGGCTTAAATAAAAAAACTTTTTATCGCATGATCATTGAATCTTAATCTGCGATGCAAAATAATCATACCGGCTTATTTTATCGAAATTTTATCGATAAGCTAGAGCTGATTTAGCAGAACAGGCATTGAGTGAAAAAAGTTATTATATAAACTTAGAAAATATGCTGATTTTTTATGCATCTAGGCATATATAGATTTAAAGGCTGAAGTCGAAATTTCGGCTTTTAAAATATACCTTATCTATATTTTTTAGAATTAAACTGGTTAAATATCATCTGTTTATTTGTTGGTTTAAAATAATATTCGGAATTTTTTTTAGAAAAATATCCCTCGCAATATCGCCTTGTTGTTCAATATTGTAGGTTGAAAATGATTTGTTGGGATTAAATTGATATTTGTACGGATTATATTTTCCCAAGCTGAGAAAATAAGCACTTTGTAAAAATGCCCCTTTTAAAAGCACATTGATGCGGCATTGGTGTTGATAAATATGCGCCATCTCATGAATAAAGAGCGCTTGATAAGATAAACTCTCGCGTGAATAATCTTCCCGATAATTTAAATTGCGTACATGTATGTAGCCACTGGGCGCCATAATGACATGTTTGGATTGCCAGGGCAGGTAGGGGTGATTCATGATTTTAACGCGGGAATAATCGATCAGGTTGCCAAATACTCGTTGGGAAATTTTGATTTCACCAGACGTTAAACTGCGGCACTTAAACTGTTCAAAACGAACCAGTCTCAAAATAAAGGGCAGAAAATACAACAGCATTCAATATACGTCCTGTTTTTAGGTGACTTAATCCGTGAATATAATTTTCATATATTCATTTTAAAACGTTTCAGATCAACTTTTTGTAGGCTTTTGTCAGTGCTAAAAAAACCACCCGGGTGGGTGGTTTTCTTGAGTCTTTCAACGCGGTTCGAATTAACGAACGATATCGCGTTGAACTTCGCCAGTGTAAAGTTGACGAGGACGACCGATCTTGTAAGGACCGCTGTGCATTTCTAACCAGTGGCTGATCCAGCCAACAGTACGTGCAAGCGCGAAGATCACAGTAAACATTTCAGTCGGGATACCAATCGCTTTAAGGATGATACCTGAGTAGAAGTCTACGTTCGGGTAAAGGTTACGCTTGATGAAGTATTCGTCAGAAAGCGCGATACGTTCAAGTTCCATAGCCAATGCAAGCTGTGGATCATTGATGCCAAGTGCACCAAGAACTTCGTCACAAGTTTCTTTCATTACTTTCGCGCGTGGATCGAAGTTTTTGTAAACTCGGTGACCAAAGCCCATCAGTTTAACTTCTTTAGTCTTCACTTTTTCCATGAAGCCAGCAACGTTTTCTACAGTGCCGATTTCGTCAAGCATCTTAAGAACAGCTTCGTTCGCGCCGCCATGAGCAGGACCCCAAAGTGCAGAGATACCAGCAGCGATACATGCATACGGGTTAGCACCAGTAGAACCAGCTAAACGTACGGTAGACGTAGAAGCATTTTGTTCGTGGTCAGCATGAAGCGTGAAGATACGGTCCATTGCTTTTGCAAGAATTGGATCAACTTTATAATCACGGTCTGCAGGAGTAGCAAACATCATGTGCAGGAAGTTTTCTGCATAACCAAGGTCGTTACGTGGGTAAACGAATGGTTGACCGATGGTGTACTTGTAGCTCCAAGCCGCCAGCGTAGGAATCTTCGCGATTAAACGAATTGCAGTGATTTCACGGTGGTTCACATCTTCGATGTCAAGGTTGTTGTGATAGAACGCAGACAACGCACCAACCACACCTACCATGATCGCCATAGGATGCGCATCACGACGGAAACCATTGTAGAAACGGCTAACTTGATCGTGAACCATTGTATGATTACGTACTTTAGCGTCAAATTCTTCTTTTTGCTCAGTAGTTGGAAGTTCGCCATTTAACAATAAATAGCAAGTTTCCAAGTAATCAGCTTTAGTCGCCAATTGATCGATTGGGTAGCCACGGTGTAAAAGTACACCTTTGTTACCATCGATGAACGTGATTTTAGACTCGCACGCAGCTGTCGCCATAAAACCAGGATCAAAAGTAAAGTGACCTGCAGCCAACACATCTTTAACGTCGATTACATCTGGGCCCAATGTGCCGCTGTAAATTGGTAGTTCAATTTCTTTGCCATCAAGCTGTAAAACGGCTTTCTTGCCAGTTGCTTCAGACATTCAATAGATCTCCTGTCCTGGTGAATGTATATCCGCTTTGTCTATCAATCTTTTAATGCACAAAACGGACGGATCAAAAATTTGCTATAAGATTAGTGAGTACTGAAATTTTGTCAATTATACTTATGGATGAAAAATGACGGCCGCACAGCAGTTTAGTCACATTCGCTCAGTATAAAAAGTTCAGTAAAATCACAGCATCAAACCTCTATAATAAGTCAAATTGATGCAGAGGTGCAGAAAAAAATAGACTGCTTGGGGCATTTGTAAGCGTTTTTTCCTAGCAAGAAATGCGGGCGAAAATAGTGAAAGATTAAGGTGAGCATGCTTAAAACTATATAAATCTCATAACTTACATCGTTTTTGCCAAGCTGAATTTAACAGGTAGAATTATAAATAAAAGCAATTAATTGAATTTTGAATATGATTCAATTGATTAAAAAGTAGCTTAATAAATGGCCAGTTTTGCAGCAAAGGTAAGCAGTATAAAAATAAATGAATGATTTTTTGAATCTAAATGCTTCAAATCGATTGAAAAACCCATCGTGTGGTGTACTAAGTCGCTATTTAACATCAGGTTATCTGAATCACTGCGCTGCTGATGAATTGGGGCAATTGGTCTGTTAAATCTAGACACTTGATTTAAATCTGAATTAAAAAGAGATTTAAATAATATTTGTGATGGAACTGTGCATCTTTAGTCTAAAACTCAAACATGATCCTGTAGGCTGAAAACCGAGTAAATTAATCATCTTAATTATTTAAAAACAATCATATAGATAGGAATTGAAAGGGTGGAATAATATATAAAGTCTGACTTATTTTTGTTAATGATTCTTATTTAATGGTTTTTTATCCAAAAAGCCAAATTCAGCCGTTTGTATTTTAATAGTTCACGTTTTATAATTCAGTGTCGTTTTGATTTTAGGCATGTATTTGCCTGAGAATGCCAGCTTTCCTTCGAATTAATTCCAACAAACTCCGGATGGAGTTTTTACTTACAGGATGCCCGCTGTGAAAAGCAACAGACCTGTCAATTTGTCCATGGGTCAAGTTTTAGAAGTAAACTTAAAATCACCCGTGGCTATTGCATCAATTCTACACCGTCTTTCAGGTGTTATCGTATTCTTACTCGTACCGGTTCTTCTATGGATTTTAGACAAGTCATTGTCTTCGCCTGAAGGTTTTGCGCAAGTTCAAGAAATCTTTAACGGTTTCATTGTTCGCTTCATTGTATGGGTATTTGTCGCCGGCATGATTTTTCACTTTATTGCGGGTGTTAAGCATTTACTTGCTGACATTGGCGTTGCTGAAGAACTAGAAAGTGGCCGTGTTGCATCTACTATCGCATTAATCTTGTCTGCAATCGGTATTGTTGCAGCATTTGTATGGATCGTACTCTAATGAAAAGCGCTACTGGTTTAACAGGTTCAGGTTCTCGCGATTGGTTTCTCCAACGTGTCAGTGCTGTAGTTCTAGCTGTTTATACCGTTGTTGTACTGGGTTGGATTCTACTGAATGGTGGTTTCAACTTTGAACAGTGGTACGGCTTTATGATGACAGTTCCAATGAAGATCATGTCTTTGTTGGCGGTCTTATCTCTTGTTGCACACGCATGGATCGGCATGTGGCAGGTATTCACGGATTATGTGACTACTCGTCAAATGGGTCCTTCAGCTTCAGGTTTACGCCTTGTACTGACTTCAGCAGTGATCATTGCTGTACTTGCATATGCAATCTGGGCGATCCAGATTTTTTGGGCGAATTGATAGGAAACAATCATGGGCGCTATAAACCCTAAAGAAGATTACACAAATATTCCGCACGAAACTTTCGATGCTGTCATCGTTGGTGGTGGTGGTTCAGGTATGCGTGCGTCTTACCAACTTGCTCAAGCTGGTTTGAAAGTTGCGGTTCTGACTAAAGTATTCCCAACTCGTTCGCACACTGTTGCAGCGCAGGGTGGTATTGGTGCCTCTCTTGGTAACATGCAAGAAGATAACTGGCACTACCACTTCTACGACACAGTTAAAGGTTCGGACTGGTTAGGTGACCAAGACGCAATCGAGTTCATGACTCGTGAAGCGCCTCAAGTAGTTTATGAACTTGAACACCTAGGTATGCCATTCGACCGTAATGCTGATGGTACAATTTACCAACGTCCATTCGGTGGTCACTCAGCAAACTACGGTGAAAAAGCTGTGCCACGTGCATGTGCTGCTGCCGACCGTACCGGTCATGCACTTCTTCACACGCTTTATCAAAGCAACGTGAAAATGGGCACTCAATTCTTCGTAGAATGGATTGCGCTTGACCTGATCCGTAACGAAAAAGGTGACGTTTTAGGTGTTACAGCAATTGACCAGGAAACTGGTAAAATTGCAGTATTCCAAGCAAAAGCGACTTTGTTCGCTACTGGTGGTGCTGGTCGTGTTTACCGTGCATCTACAAACGCTTATATCAACACTGGTGACGGTCTTGGTATGGCGGCTCGTGCAGGTATTCCATTACAAGATATGGAATTCTGGCAATTCCACCCAACGGGTGTTGCGGGCGCAGGCGTATTGTTGACTGAAGGTTGTCGTGGTGAAGGTGCAATCCTTCGTAACAAAGATGGCGAACCGTTCATGGAACGTTATGCACCAACTTTGAAAGACTTGGCGCCACGTGACTTCGTATCACGTTCTATGGACCAAGAGATCAAAGAAGGTCGTGGTTGTGGTCCTAAAGGCGATTACATCCTGCTTGATATGACGCATTTGGGTGCGGATACGATCATGAAGCGTCTTCCATCTGTATTCGAGATTGGCAAGAAATTCGCGAACGTTGATATCACTAAAGAGCCAATTCCTGTAGTGCCAACAATCCATTACCAAATGGGTGGTATTCCAACGAATATTCATGGTCAGGTGGTTGTTCCTGAGTCTCCTGAAACAGAAGCGCTTGTTGCTAACTACAACAAAGACACCGACGTTTACTCTACCAATGCTGAAGGTCGTGACTTTGCTAAGCCAGTAAAAGGTTTCTATGCAATCGGTGAATGTTCATGTGTATCTGTACACGGTGCAAACCGTCTAGGTACGAACTCATTGCTTGACTTGGTTGTATTTGGTAAGGCCGCTGGTCAACATATCATTGAATATGTTACTAAACAGCACGATGGTGAATATGAGCCACTTCCAACAACTGTGCTTCAAGAAACTGTTGAACGTATTCGTAAACTTGACGAATCGACTACAGGTGAGAATGCTCAAGACGTTGCTGATGCAATCCGTGATATCGTTCAAGATCACGCTGGTGTATTCCGTACATCTGCGCTTCTGGACGAAGGTGTGAAGCAGATTCTTGCAATTGAACCGCGCGTACGCAACATTCACTTGAAAGACAAATCTAAAGTATTTAACACTGCACGTATTGAAGCACTTGAAGTTGAAAACTTGTATGAAGTTGCGAAAGCAACGCTTATTTCAGCTGCTGCTCGTAAAGAATGCCGTGGTGCACATACGGTTGTAGACTTTGAAGAGTCTCCAGACCATGCTGAATACCCATATGGTCGTCGTGATGATGAGTGGATGAAGCACACTTTATGGTTCTCTGCAGACAACCGTCTAGAGTATAAGCCAGTTCGTTACCGTCCATTGTCGGTTGACGCGATTCCACCTAAACCACGTACATTCTAATCAGGAGAATTCAGATGAGTAGAGGTACTCGTACATTTCATATCTACCGCTACGATCCTGACAAGGATAAAGCACCGTACATGCAAACTTTTAAGCTGGAACTGACTGACAAGCACCGTATGTTGCTTGACGCACTTCTCGCATTAAAAGTACAGGACGAAACTTTAACGTTCCGTCGTTCATGTCGTGAAGGTATTTGTGGTTCTGATGGCGTGAACATCAATGGTAAAAACGGTTTGGCGTGTCTTTGGAACCTGAACGATTTACCAAATGAAATTACTGTTCGTCCATTGCCTGGTCTTCCTGTAGTGAAAGATCTGGTGGTTGACATGAACCAGTTCTATGATCAGTACAACAAGATCCATCCATTCTTGATCAACAACCAGCCTGCACCGCCTAAGGAACGTTTACAGTCTCCTGAAGAGCGTGAGCATCTTGATGGTCTATATGAATGTATTCTATGTGCATGCTGTTCAACTTCATGCCCGTCATTCTGGTGGAACCCGGACAAGTTCTTGGGTCCTTCAGCATTGTTGAACGCTTACCGCTTCATTATTGACTCGCGTGATACGGGAACACAAGAGCGTTTGGCTCGTCTAGACGACCCGTTCTCATTGTTCCGTTGTAAAGGCATTATGAACTGTGTATCTGTATGTCCTAAAGGCTTGAACCCAACTAAAGCAATCGGTCACATCCGTAATATGCTTTTAGATATGGCAGGCTAATAGGCTGCTCTTCGCAGTTTAGATAAAAGCACACCTTCAGGTGTGCTTTTTTTATGCAAACTATTGGAAAAATTAAAAAATCATAGGATAAAAATAAAGATACTATACTTAAAATGTATAAAGTTGAGTGAAACAGTCAGGAAAAGGGTAATGGCTTTGAGCGCCATATAAGAAGAACATGTGATTATTTTGGGTATTTATGATTTTTAGATGTAAAACTGACCTGAAAAATAGCAAGAACGATGTTATTATATAACGGAAATTTAAGGAGGGAGTGGATTGAAAGGTTTGCTCTCTTTTTATTTATCGGAAATGCTTAGGACTTAAGTCTACATTGAATCTATTTTTGAGATAAAGCACCATATATTAGAGTAAAATATCTGAACTGTATTTAGCCAATTTATGGAAGGTATGTGTCAAAAAAATCAATTGAAAAGTTGAGAACATGTTAGCATTTAGCCCATGACTATGTTTAAAAAATGCCACGCCAGGTACATTTTTTAAACACTGCATAATCAGGGACTGGTATATAAAAGGTAGACCCGAGTCGCTTTAGAAAAAATCTTTGTTAATGCTTGCTTTTTTCTAAGTCGATTTGCAAAAAATTGCCCGGTTTCGATCGGGTATTCAATGAGTGATGATGCCGCTGAGGGGCGTTATTGTTCATTAAACATATCAAGATTTTCTTGGTGTGGTGATAACGCCTCATGGCTTATGCCTTATGGGGGACTAGTATCATATTACCAATTTGATGCTAATAATCCTGGGTTTTGCTTAAAAAGCATCCTGAAAATGTTTTTGCAATAGGAAATGGGTCCACAAATGCAAGAAGTTGCTGACGCTCTGCGTCTTGACACTGAACTTTCCGCTGATAGTGCAGCGTATATTGAAGAACTTTATGAGCAGTATCTGACTGCTCCAGACTCAGTGGGTGCTGACTGGAGAGCGTACTTCGATAAATTCCCAAAAGGTGATCAACCACACAGTAATGTACGTGAGCAATTCCTACTTTTAGGTCGCAATTCAAGCCGTATTCAGCCTATTGTTCAGTCGACAGTCAGCTCAGAGCATGAACGTCGTCAAATTGGCGTGCTACAGCTGATTGCTGCGTACCGTAACCGTGGCCACCAGAAAGCAAAACTGGATCCATTAGGTTTGGCGAAGCGTGAAGTTGTGCCTGATCTAGATCTTGCTGCGCATGGTTTGACTCAGTCTGACTTAGACACAGTATTCAATACTGGTAACCTGGCGATCGGTAAAGAAGAAGCGACTTTGGCTGAAATGGTTCAGTCAATGGAAGCCACTTACTGTGGTTCAATCGGTGCTGAATACATGCACATCGTGGACACCAAAGAAAAACGTTGGATTCAACAACGTCTAGAAAGTGCACGCGGTCAATATGGCTTCAATGCTGATCAAAAGAAACATGTCCTTGAGCGTTTAACTGCGGCTGAAGGCTTAGAAAAATATCTTGGTAATAAATTCGTTGGTGCCAAACGTTTCGGCGTTGAAGGTGGTGAAGCATTCATCCCGATGGTCAACGAAATTATTCAGCGTGCAGGTTCTGTAGGCTGTAAAGAAGTTGTGATCGGTATGCCTCACCGCGGCCGTTTAAACCTTCTTGTTAACATCATGGGTAAGAACCCGGCTGACCTGTTTGGTGAGTTCGAAGGTAAATCTATTCACAAGAAAGGTTCTGGTGACGTTAAGTATCACCAAGGCTTCTCTTCAAACGTGATGACTCCAGGTGGCGAAGTTCACTTGGCATTGGCGTTTAACCCGTCACACCTTGAAATCGTTGGCCCTGTGGTTGAAGGTTCAGTACGTGCACGTCAAGTACGTCGTAAAGACATTGGCGGCGATGACGTATTGCCATTAATCGTACACGGTGATGCTGCATTTGCAGGTCAGGGCGTCAACCAGGAAACTTTCCAGATGTCACAAACTCGCGGTTATACCGTGGGTGGTACAGTGCACATTGTGATTAACAACCAGGTTGGTTTCACGACATCTGATCCACGTGACGCGCGTTCTACAGAATACTGTACTGACATCGCTAAAATGATTCAGGCACCGATCTTCCATGTCAATGGTGATGATCCTGAAGCTGTGGTGTTCATTTCACAACTGGCACATGACTTCCGTCATACATTCCGTAAAGACGTTGTGATTGACATGTTCTGCTACCGTCGTCGTGGTCATAACGAAGCAGATGAGCCGGCTGCAACTCAACCAATGATGTATCAAGTGATTAACAAGAAAGCGACCACGCGTACGCTTTATGCGGATCAGCTGGTACAGCAGGGTGTTCTTGATCGCGCAAGTGCAGATCAAATGGTTGAAAACTATCGTGCAGACCTGGAAGCGGGTAATCATGTTGCCAATGCACTGGTACTTGAACCAAACAAAAAAATGTTTGTGGACTGGACACCTTATTTAGGTCATGAGTACACAGACGAGTGGGATACAACTTTCCCAATCGAACGTCTGAAAGAGCTTGGCAAGAAAATGCGTGAGCTTCCTGAAGGCTTCGTGATGCAGCGTCAAGTTGCAAAAGTGATCGACGATCGTCTGAAAATGCAAACGGGCGAAATGCCACTGAACTGGGGTGCTGCTGAAACTCTGGCGTATGCAACTGTACTAGATGATGGTTACTTGCTTCGTTTAACGGGTGAAGACGTAGGTCGTGGTACTTTCTCACACCGTCATGCAAAACTGCATAATCAGGTAGATGGTTCAACTTATCTTCCACTGTGTAACCTGAAAGAAAACCAGCCGCGTACTGCAATCTATGACTCTTTGTTGTCAGAAATGGCTGTATTGGCATTTGAATATGGTTATGCGACGACTCTTCCTAAGAGTTTGATCATCTGGGAAGCACAATTCGGTGACTTCGCAAACTGTGCACAGGTTGTCATTGACCAGTTCATCTCATCTGGTGAAACCAAATGGGAGCGTGTATGTGGCTTAACTATGCTTCTTCCACACGGTTTTGAAGGTCAAGGTCCAGAACATTCATCTGCACGTTTGGAACGTTTCTTGCAGCTATGTGCTGAAGACAACATGCAAGTCATCACACCGACTACGCCTGCGCAGATTTTCCACGCATTACGTCGTCAAGCGATTCGTCCAATCCGTAAGCCATTGATTGTTACTTCGCCGAAATCTTTACTTCGTCACAAGCTTGCTGTATCTAGCCTTGAAGAGCTTGCAAACGGTACATTCCAAACCGTGATTGATGAAGTAGACAACATCAACAAGTCAGATGTAACCCGTCTGGTTCTGTGTGGTGGTAAGGTGTATTACGACCTAGTTGAAAAACGTCGTGAAAAAGAATTGAACAACACTGCAATTGTACGTATTGAACAATTATATCCATACCCAGAAAAACGCCTGGCAGAAGTGCTTGCGCAATATCCAAACGTTAAAGAACTTGTTTGGGCGCAAGAAGAACCGAAGAACCAAGGCGCTTGGTTGTTCATCGCACCGCGTCTATATGACGACGTGATGAAAGCGGGTAAACAAGTACGTATTAGCTATGCAGGCCGTGAAGCTTCTGCTGCACCGGCATGTGGTTCACCATATTTGCATGCAAAACAACAAGCTCAGCTCATCAACGACGCGCTTGCGATCGACGCTGAATAATCCAGGAGATTCTAAGTAATGGCAACCGAAATTAAAGCACCGGTATTCCCAGAGTCAGTTGCGGACGGTACGATCGCAACTTGGCACAAACAACCAGGTGAAGCAGTGTCACGTGATGAAGTGATCTGCGATATTGAGACTGATAAAGTTGTTTTAGAAGTTGTTGCTCCTGCAGACGGTACACTTGCATCTATTATTAAAGGTGAAGGCGATACTGTTCTTTCAGCTGAAGTCATTGCACAGTTTGAAGAAGGTGCTGTTTCTGGCGCTACGCAAACTCAAGCAGTTCAGTCTGAAGAGAAAGTTGAACAAGCTGCTGCGCAAACTGAAGCGGGTAATGCACCGATCGTTGAACGTCAACAAGTACAGGATCAGGCTCCAGCAGTGCGTAAAGCATTGACTGAATCTGGTGTTGCAGCTGCTGACGTTGCAGGTACAGGCCGTGGCGGTCGCATCACTAAAGAAGATGTGGCAAATCATCAAGCGAAACCGGCAGCACCTGCAGCGCAACCATTAAGCGTTGCAGTGGGCGAGCGTATCGAAAAACGTGTTCCTATGACTCGCCTTCGTAAGCGTGTTGCTGAACGTTTACTTGCAGCGACTCAAGAAACTGCAATGTTGACTACGTTCAACGAAGTGAACATGAAACCAATCATGGAAATGCGTGCTCAATACAAAGATGCATTCGAGAAGCGTCATGGTGCGCGTCTTGGCTTCATGTCATTCTTCGTTAAAGCAGCAACTGAAGCACTTAAACGCTATCCAGCGGTAAATGCTTCAATTGATGGCGATGACATCGTGTATCACGGTTACTACGACATCGGTGTTGCAGTTTCATCTGAGCGTGGTCTAGTGGTTCCTGTACTTCGTGATACAGACCGCATGAACTATGCTGAAGTTGAAAACGGCATCCGTGCATATGCTGGCAAGGCACGTGACGGTAAACTGGGTATCGAAGATATGACTGGCGGTACATTCACTATTACTAATGGTGGTACTTTCGGTTCATTGCTTTCTACACCAATTCTAAATACACCACAAACTGCGATTCTGGGTATGCATAAAATCCAGGAACGTCCGATGGCGGTGAATGGTCAAGTAGAAATCTTGCCAATGATGTACCTTGCACTGTCTTATGACCACCGTTTAATCGATGGTAAAGAAGCAGTCGGTTTCCTTGTAACAATCAAAGAATTGTTAGAAGAGCCAGCGCGTCTGATCCTTGATCTGTAATTTATTCATTAAAAATCTCCCCTAACCCCTCTTTAAAAAGAGGGGAAGATCCCCCTTTGGAAAAGGGGGATTAATAAGGGGGATTAGTTGGAGATAAACATGTCTCAATTCGATTTAGTCGTAATTGGTGGTGGCCCGGGCGGCTACGAAGCAGCAATTCGTGCAGCTCAACTTGGTTTCAAAGTTGCGTGTATTGAAAAACGTATTCATAAAGGCAAGCCATCTTTAGGCGGTACTTGCTTAAACGTGGGTTGTATCCCGTCTAAAGCTTTACTTGATTCTTCACACCGTTATGAAGATACCGTTCATCACCTAGATGACCATGGTATTACTACAGGTGAAGTGAAGTTTGACCTTGAAAAATTACTTGCTCGTAAAGACAAAATCGTAAACCAATTGACTATGGGTATCGATGGCCTTCTAAAAGGTAATGGTATCGAATGGTTAAAAGGTACAGGTAAATTACTTGCAGGTAAAAAAGTTGAGTTTGTGTCTCACGAAGGCGAAACTCAAATTTTAGAACCTAAATACGTGATTCTTGCGACTGGTTCTGTACCTGTAAATATTCCTGTAGCTCCTGTAGATCAAGACATCATTGTTGACTCTACTGGCGCGCTTGAATTCCAAGAAGTACCTAAGCGTTTAGGTGTGATTGGTGCGGGCGTTATCGGTTTAGAGCTTGGTTCTGTGTGGCGTCGTTTGGGTGCGGAAGTTGTTGTATTTGAAGCAATGGATGCATTCCTACCAATGGCTGATAAGGCATTGGCAAAAGACTACCAAAAAGTTTTGACTAAACAAGGTCTTGATATCCGTGTAGGTGCAAAAGTTGCTGGCACTGAAGTTAACGGTCGTGAAGTTACGGTTAAGTACACTCAAGGTGGCGAAGACAAAACTCAAACTTTCGATAAACTAATCGTTTGTGTCGGTCGTCGCGCATATGCTGAAGGTTTATTGGCTGATGATTGCGGTATCAAACTGACTGAACGTGGTCTGGTTGAAGTAAACGATTGGTGTGCAACTTCAGTTGAAGGTGTATACGCAATTGGTGACTTGGTACGTGGTCCAATGCTTGCACATAAAGCAATGGAAGAAGGCGTAATGGCAGTTGAGCGTATTCACGGTCACGCTGCACAAGTAAACTACGACACGATTATTTCTGTAATTTACACACACCCAGAAGCGGCGTGGGTAGGTTTAACAGAAGAGCAAGCAAAAGAAAAAGGCCATGAAGTAAAAACTGGTCAATTTGGTTTTGCTGCGAACGGTCGTGCAATGGCTGCGGGTGAAAATGCCGGTTTCGTGAAGTTTGTTGCTGATGCAAAAACGGATCGTTTACTCGGTATGCACGTGATTGGACCTGCTGCGTCTGATATCGTTCACCAAGGTATGATCGCGCTTGAGTTTGTATCTTCAGTTGAAGATCTTCAGTTGATGACTTTCGGTCACCCGACATTCTCTGAAGTGGTACATGAAGCTGCACTTGCAGTTGATGGGCGTGCGATTCACGCGATCCAACGTAAGCGTAAGTAATTCGAAAAAAGAGCGACTTAGGTCGCTCTTTTTACATTTCATGGTTGTTTTTATTGGAACAATCATCTAAAAATAAAGATAACGATTTTAAGAAATGCTGGTACTGCTTTGACGGACGTCTGGGTGCTAGTGGGTTATAACAAGGCAAAGAAGTAATAAAAGGTTATTCAATGAATTTACATGAGTATCAAGCAAAAGCGCTATTAAAAAAATATGGTATGCCTGTACAGGAAGGGATACTTGCCACCAATGCCGATGAAACGGTGCATGCTTTCGAGCAGTTGGGTGGAAAGTTTGCAGTATTGAAAGCACAGGTGCATGCGGGTGGCCGGGGTAAGGCTGGTGGGGTAAAAGTAGTGAAATCGGCTACTGAGGCTGCTGAATATGCCAACCAGATTATTGGTTCACGCTTGGTGACTTATCAGACTGATGCCAATGGTCAGCCGGTCAATAGCATTTTAGTTTCTGAGGATGTTTATCCGGTTGAGCGCGAGCTGTACTTGGGCGCTGTGGTGGATCGCTCGACTCGCCGCATCACTTTTATGGCATCGACTGAAGGCGGTGTTGAAATTGAGAAAGTGGCCGAAGAAACCCCTGAAAAAATTATTAAAGTTGAGGTTGATCCTTTAGTTGGTCTAATGCCATTTCAGGCGCGTGAAGTTGCTTTTGCACTTAAACTCAAAGATGGACAAATCAATCAATTTGTTAAAGTCATGACGGCTGCCTATCAGGCATTTGTAGACAATGATTTTGCACTTTTCGAAATCAATCCGCTGTCTGTGCGTGAAAACGGCGACATTCTGTGTGTCGATGCCAAAATCGGAATTGATTCGAATGCACTGTACCGTTTGCCTGAAGTGGCTGCTTTGCGTGATAAGTCTCAAGAAAATGAACGTGAGTTAAAAGCCTCTGAGTTTGATCTAAACTATGTGGCACTTGAGGGTAACATTGGTTGTATGGTCAATGGTGCCGGTCTTGCCATGGCAACCATGGATATTATTAAGCTGTATGGCGGTCAACCAGCCAACTTCCTGGATGTGGGTGGTGGTGCGACCAAGGAGCGTGTGATTGAAGCCTTTAAAATTATCTTGGCAGATCACTCTGTCCAGGGTGTATTGATTAATATTTTTGGTGGAATTGTACGTTGTGACATGATTGCTGAAGCAATTATTGCAGCGGTTCAGGAAGTAAATGTGACAGTTCCTGTGGTTGTTCGCCTCGAAGGCAACAATGCGGAACTGGGTGCAAAATTACTGGATGAATCAAGTTTGAAATTGATTTCTGCACATGGTCTTGCTGACGCTGCAGAAAAAATCGTTGCTGCTGTAAAAGCTTAAGGAGTATCTAACATGAGCGTATTAGTTAATAAAGACACTAAAGTATTGGTACAGGGCTTTACAGGCAAAAACGGTACATTCCATTCTGAACAGGCTTTAGCCTACGGCACTAAAGTCGTGGGTGGTGTAACCCCGGGTAAAGGTGGTCAAACCCATTTAGAATTGCCTGTATTTAATACCATGCGTGAAGCAGTGAAAGAAACAGGTGCAGATGCTTCAGTGATTTATGTTCCGGCACCCTTTGTACTGGACTCTATTGTTGAAGCGGTTGATTCTGGCATTGAGTTAATTGTGGTAATTACTGAAGGTGTACCGACCATCGACATGCTCAAAGCCAAGCGTTATCTGGAAACCAATGGTAATGGCACACGTCTGATCGGGCCAAACTGTCCGGGTATTATTACGCCGGGTGAATGTAAAATCGGGATCATGCCGGGACATATTCATCAGCCCGGTAAAATCGGGATTATTTCACGTTCAGGCACACTGACTTATGAGGCTGTGGCGCAAACTACAAAACTCGGTTTAGGTCAGTCGACCTGTATCGGTATTGGTGGTGACCCGATTCCGGGCATGAACCAGATTGACTGCTTGAAACTGTTCCAGGAAGATCCACAAACTGAAGCTATCATTATGATTGGTGAGATTGGCGGTACTGCGGAAGAAGAAGCTGCGGAATATATTCAATCGAATGTGACTAAGCCAGTTGTTGGTTATATTGCGGGTGTGACTGCACCTAAAGGCAAACGTATGGGTCACGCAGGTGCGATTATTTCAGGTGGTAAGGGCACAGCAGAAGAAAAGTTTGCTGCCTTTGAGCGTGCGGGTATGGCGTATACACGTAGTCCAGCCGAACTTGGTTCAACCATGCTGCAAGTATTAAAAGATAAAGGTTTAGTTTGATATTCACATTAGACCTTTAATAAAAAAGCTCCCAGATGGGAGCTTTTTTATATCTCAGTCTATTTTTAAGTTTTAGCTTTAAGGCTTTGGGTCATCCCATTAATATCTCCACCCTGAATACCGAGCTCACTCATCAGGCTGTCAATGAGCGGTGCCTGGCTACGATAACGCAGGGCGCTATTCACCACCTGATCTGAAAGAGCAACATTACTATTCTCATGATGGGCATCTGCCTGACAGGCACCGGCATGACCGCCATGTAGGCCATTCACCTGGAGAATCTTGATATCATCAATATTCTCCATTGGCTTGACACTTTCTCTGATAATTTCAGGCAAGTATTTCAGCATGGCCAGACGAATCTGCATTTCGACCTGTTCAGGTGACAGGACGTTATTGGCTTCATTGACCGCACGTGTACCTTCAGCATCCACCTGATACTGTTTCTCCATTGCCTGAGCCAGTAGAATTTTCGCATCCGCTTCGCCCTTGGCTTTAAGGCGGACTTTTTCTGCTTCCGCCTCAGCCGCAATCCGCACTGCTTCTGCATCATCTGCTGCGGCTTGTTTTCCGGCTTCAGCGGCAACCGTAATCGCAATTGCATCTTTTTCTGCGTGTTCTTTGGCTGCGACCAGCTCAACCGCTTTTTGACGCTCTGCCTGCTGGATTTGGCGTACAGTGATGACTTCTTCTTCCGCTTTTACCGCTTGTGCACGTGCCTGATCGGCTTGCGCTTTGGCTTCAGATTCGGCGCGAGATTTTTCTGCAATGGCAATGGCACGATCCTGTTCGGCCAGCTCAATAGTTTTCTTTTGTTCGACTTGGGCTTTTTGAATCAGCTGCGCTTTTTGGATATTCTCATTTTCTACATCACGGGCCGCTAAAATACGCTTGAGGTCGACTTCTCGTTCAGCGGCAATTTGTGCTTCTTCTGCTTCACGTTTTTTGCCGGCTTCCTGAGCGGCAATTTCAGCCAGCTGTTCAGCACGGCGAATGGCAATTTCACGTTCTTGTTGCAGTTTGGCATATTCTTCTTCACGAATAATTTGCAGGCGCGCCTGTTCAGCTTCCAGATTTTTGGTTTTAATCGCCAGATCGGTATCCTGTTCAATATGGTTGCGCTTACGACGACGGTCTTCAATGGTTTCAGTGAGCTTGGTCAGACCTTCAGCATCAAACGCATTTTGCGGATTGAAGTATTTAAATCCGGTCTGATCCAGTCCAGTCAGGGAAACGGTTTCCAATTCCAGACCATTTTTATGTAAATCTTCTGAAACGACTTGCTGAACTTTTTGCACGAAATCGACGCGTTTTTCATGCAGTTCTTCCATGGCCATTTCTGCCGCCACTGCGCGCAGTGAATCAACAAATTTACCTTCCACCAGATTTTTCAGTTCATTCGGTGACATGGTTTTTTGACCAAGGGTTTGTGCTGCGGTGGCAATTGAATCTGCGGTAGGTTTGACCCGCACATAGAATTCAGCCATGACATCCACGCGCATACGGTCACGGGTAATCAGTGCCTGATCATCTGCACGGCGCACTTCAAGACGCAGGGTGTTCATATTGACTTGAATAATTTCATGCAAGACTGGGAGCACGATTGCGCCTCCGCCCAAAATCACCTTTTCACCACCCCAACCGGTACGCACAAAGGAGATTTCTTTACTGGAGCGGCGGTATAGGCGCGCAATGATGAGACCGAAGGTCACCAGTGCTGCAAAAATAATTCCAGAAATAATTAAAATATTATATAAATCAAAAGTTAACATTGTTATAAAGTCTCAGTTTGGTTCTGGCTGAATAAAATTAGAGTGCAGTGGCTTGAAAGCCATTTTTGGTTTTATGGGTCAGTACGACATTCTGACCTTGATTTAAAATTTGATTGGTTTCTGGTTCGACTAAAACATAATGGGTCTGGCCATGCTGATCCCGGACTTTGGCTTGCGCAGGAGAGTTGACTTTGGCATCACCCAGAATAATGATTGCGGTACGCCCAATAAGCTCGTCACTATAAATGGCAGAAGTTTCATCTTGAGGCATAAGCTTGCTGGCAGCCATGGCAAGCCAGCGCACTATCGGCATACACAGAAACAGACAGGCTGGGGAAATTAGCCATACATTGAAGAGCTGGCTGGTCAGGCGTTCAAATATTCCCTGAATCAATAAACCACTTAGGCCATAACTGGTCAGAAAAATGATGAGCCAGATAAATAAAGGCAGACGTCCCAGATATAACCAGTCAAATACTTTGGTGAAAAAGCCGGGATGTTGATCCGGATTAATTTCTGGTTGCAGGGGGTCTTCAGGCAAAAACTGTTCTAACATATTCTGCGAGCCGCCACCGAGCAGCAGTAATATGCATTCCAGTGCAGCAAACATCAGCATCAGACTCAGGCTGATACTAAATACGATATTTGACGGATGAGTAAACAGTTCCCACATTTTTTATCTCTATAATTATGTTTTAGGAAAAGTGTAAGGAAGCCTCTGATGCTATAACGATAGCAGTAATTATTAATTTTGTATGCAAAAAAATAACAAAAAACCTTATAAACAAGGATTGAATATATTATGTATTTAATAATTATTGAACTATTAAAGTTAATAGTAAACTATAAGAAGCTAACTGGATGTTTGAGCAAGTGATGCCATAGCGGCAATAGGAATTCTGAATAGCATGGCATTCTGTGTGTGCTTGCCTGAGAAAGTATAGAGATACATCGACCTGAGTATCTCCAAATTTTTCTGTTCAAGTTTAAAGTAGGGCAGTCTGAATCCGGACTTTCATATCTAGAGTCTGTTGCAGAATATAGTGTTGCATCCATTTGACTTGTTCGCCCATAGGATTGACCTTGACTGCAGTATTCAGGAAGTCGAGATCAGGCTGCTTGAAAAGCTGCTTTTGCAAGGTTTGCTCCAAAATCTGACTGTTGGTTGTCAAAGGTAATGCCACTAGATAGAACGCTTTAGGATAATTATAAAAGGCATATAATAAGTTAAAGGCTTTTTGATCACCTTTGAGGTTGCCAGCACCAATTTCGTAAGCTGCGTTCTGGTTACTATAAGTAACGCCGATTAGAAATTCCCAATGACCTTCTTGCAAACGCAGACCAAACTGTAATCCAATTTGATCCGCGGTCAGCTCGTGTTGCAGATAGATATTTAAAGGCTTGCCATCATCACTGAAAGGTTCTTGCAAGACCAAAATATGTTGCTGGTGCTGATAAATATAACCAGCAAGCTGGGCCTGTTCCAGACGGGTTTTTACAGTGGTGAGATCAAAAGCGCTATAGGGCATAAATGAATTATATCAAGAGGGAGAATTGAGTCTTACTCTAGTAATTTTTTAACTATTTGAGAACCACTACTTTAGATTATTTTCCTAGGATTTTATTGGTTTAGCGACAGGTTAATATATACTTCTACCACACAATATCCTCGCTTGAATTGTGCAAATTATTGATTCATAAAAACTGATATTCATTATTGATGAATTTTTATATGAGCTTTTGATATATCAATATCATAAAACAAGCAATGGATAGGATAAGTAAATCACTATAATGAATATAAATTTTCAAAAGTGTCATAAGTACACGTTTTTCTAAGCTGGTGTTGTCCATGTCGTTAAATGAGGAAAGACTTACTCATCTCAAACAGCTTGAAGCTGAGAGTATTCATATCATCCGCGAAGTTGCTGCCGAGTTTGAAAATCCGGTCATGCTGTATTCGATTGGTAAAGATTCAGCGGTCATGCTGCATCTTGCGCTAAAAGCGTTCTACCCAGCAAAACTTCCATTTCCATTATTACATGTCGATACAGGCTGGAAGTTTAAAGACATGATCACTTTCCGGGACAACATGGCGAAAACCCATGGTTTCGATTTGATCGTGCATCAGAATAAAGAAGGGGTTGAGGCAGGTATTAACCCGTTCGACCACGGTAGTTCTAAATATACCGACATCATGAAAACTCAGGGCTTAAAACAGGCTCTGGATAAATACGGTTTTGATGCTGCTTTTGGTGGTGCGCGCCGTGATGAAGAAAAATCACGTGCGAAAGAACGTGTTTATTCATTCCGTGATTCGAAACATCGTTGGGATCCGAAAAACCAGCGTCCAGAACTTTGGAATCTTTACAACGGTAAAGTGAACAAGGGCGAAAGTATTCGTGTATTCCCGTTATCTAACTGGACTGAGCTGGATATCTGGCAATACATCTATTTGGAAAGTATTCCATTAGTACCACTTTATTTGGCTGCAGAACGTCCTGTGGTTGAACGTAGTGGCACACTTATTATGGTTGATGATGAACGTATGCCTTTAAAAGAAGGTGAAGTTCCACAAATGAAATCGGTACGTTTCCGTACGTTGGGTTGTTATCCATTAACAGGTGCTGTGGAATCTACAGCCAATACCTTGCCGGAAATTATTCAGGAAATGTTGCTGGCAACCAGTTCTGAGCGTCAAGGTCGTATGATTGACCATGATGAAGCAGGCTCGATGGAGAAGAAGAAGCAGGAAGGCTACTTCTAATCTCCCCCTAAAATCTCCCTTGCGCAGCAGTGCTGCTCACCTTTTTGAGAAAGAGGGGCTTAAAAAGCGGAGTAAAGTCTCCCTTTTCTAAAGGGCGATTTAGAGGGATTAAAAACCGATTTCTAAAGAATATGTGGAGCTTTGAGCGATGTCTCATCAATCTGATTTAATCAGCCAAGATATCTTGGGCTATCTGAAACAACATGAAAATAAAGACCTGTTGCGTTTTCTGACTTGCGGTAACGTGGACGATGGTAAATCGACGTTAATCGGTCGTCTGCTATACGATTCAAAATTGATTTATGAAGATCAATTACAGGCCGTGACCCGTGACTCGAAAAAAGTCGGTACGACAGGTGATGCACCTGACTTGGCGCTTCTGGTCGATGGTTTACAAGCAGAGCGTGAGCAAGGCATTACCATTGATGTGGCCTATCGTTATTTCTCGACTGAAAAACGTAAGTTCATTATCGCGGATACGCCGGGACACGAACAGTACACCCGTAACATGGCGACAGGTGCGTCGACGTGTGACCTTGCAATCATTTTGATTGATGCGCGTTATGGCGTGCAAACCCAGACGCGTCGTCATACTTTTATTGCGAGTTTGCTCGGTATCAAAAACATCATTGTTGCAATCAACAAGATGGACTTGGTGGAATTCTCTGAAACACGTTTCAATGAAATCCAGGCTGAATATGCGGCATTCGTTGCACAATTGGGCGATCGCAAACCAAGCAATATCATTTTTACGCCTATTTCTGCACTGAATGGCGATAACGTGGTGAACAAGTCAGCCAATACGCCGTGGTACACTGGTGAAACGCTGATGGGTACGCTTGAATCGGTGGAAATTAACCGTAGTTCAGCGAAGCAGGATTTCCGTTTCCCTGTGCAATACGTCAATCGTCCGAACCTCGACTTCCGTGGTTTCTGCGGTACGATCGCACTTGGCGATATCAATGTTGGTGATACCGTAACAGCTTTGCCTTCTGGTAAATCATCGACTGTTAAAGAAATTGTCACTTTTGATGGCAACCTTGAGCATGCAGTTGCAGGTCAGGCAGTGACTTTAACGCTTAACGATGAAATTGATATTTCACGTGGTAACGTGTTAATTCGTGCTGATCAAGCGGTTCCAAATATTTCACGTTCAGTTCAAGCGACTGTAGTGTGGATGGCTGATCAACCGCTGGTGATTGGCAAGCTGTACAACATTAAGATTGGTACGCAAACTGTTCCGGCAAAAGTAACGGCAATTCATTACCGTACCAACGTTAACACATTGGAAAAAGTTCAGGTGGATAAGCTTGAGCTAAATGCTATTGCCAATGTGACTGTTGAATTTGATGCACCAGTGGTCTTTGACCGTTATCAAGACAGCCGTTTCACCGGTTCGTTTATCTTCATCGATCGTTTGAATAACGTGACGATTGGTGCGGGTATGGTGGAAGAATCAGTTGAATGGTCTGCACACGATGAGCCTGTCACTGCAGAAGCACGTGCGGCACGTTTGGGTCAAAAACCTGCTGCGGTGACTGTAACTGCTAAAGCTTTGGAAAATGCTCAGGCGCTAGAAAGCTTGCTGATTCAGCAAGGGATCGTTGCTATTGCTAAAGCAGGTTTGAATGCGGAGCAGGTTGCACTGGTTCGTGAAACTGGTGTGGTTGTAATTACCGATGCTGCAGGTACAGACATGACTTTAACTGCTGAAGCAGTTGAAGAGCTTGCTGAGAAGATTGTGGAATTGGTTCGTCTATAAGACTGGGCTGATTTAAAAAAACCCGCTGAAAAGCGGGTTTTTTATTGCCTAAATTTTGATTGCATGAAAATCATTCGATTAGTCAAAATGTGATCTTTCAATTTACTAGTCAATTAATACAATACTCCCTAGATTTGGGGAATATATGAAAAAATTAATATTGCTGGCTGGCTTGTGTGTGGCTTTTGGAGCTGAAGCCAAACAGAGCAGCCAAAGCGTTGAAGCAATCAAGCAAAAAATAATCCAGCAGTCGATTGAGAATTATCCGGGAAATTGTCCGTGTCCTTACAATACTGCAAGTAATGGTAGTCGTTGTGGTAAGCGTAGTGCTTATAATCGTGCAGGCGGATATGCGCCGCTGTGTTATCCGGAAGATGTGAGTGATCGAATGGTAAAGGAATATAAAGGGCGTAGTTAATTAAAGTCTCCGTATTTTTATAGCGAGCTAAAAGAAATATTTTTGTTAGATTTAGCTTTAGATGGATAATTATTCATAAGAATCATTGAGGACTAAGGCCAGAATTGCTTTCATTTCAGTTAAACTTTTCACGCCTGCAATCCTTTTAATAATTTCTCCATTTCTAAAAATAAGCGTAGAAGGCAAACCATAGGCATTATAGCGCAAGGTCAAAATCGGAGACTGATCTACATTGATCTTGCCAAATTTAATCTCAGGATTTACCTCAGTATAGTATGTCGCCAGTTCGGCAAAGACCGGAAAATTCTGAACACAAGGCTTGCACCAGTCTGCATAAAAGCGAATCACAGCAAAACCTTCAAACCACTCAAAATCACTGTAATTGTTTTCGTTATATTCGATCACTTGGGTCATGGTTGGCCTATTATCAATTTCCTGAATAGTCCCCCGATTATACATAAGTCCGATGTAGCTTCATTCCTCATGCTAACTATGTTCAAATAAGTCCAAGATATATGAAATGCATAGATTAGGGAAAGAAATCATGTCGCAACAAACCATGCAGCAAGTCATTATTACAGAACCAGGTGGTGTCGATAAACTCGCTTATGAAACGGTGACTGTACCTGAACCTAAAGCAGATGAAGTTCTGGTGAAAGTTCATGCCTTTGGTATTAACCGTCCAGATATCCTGCAGCGTCAAGGCTTATATCCGATGCCGAAAGGGGTAACGCCAGTTCCTGGCCTGGAAGTGGCAGGTGAGGTGGTTGCGATTGGTAGTGATGTAAGTCAGTTTAAAGTTGGTGATCAAGTCTGTGGTTTGACCAATGGTGGCGGTTATGCTGAATATTGCGTCATACCTGAAAGCCAGACCTTGAATATTCCTGAAGGCGTAAGTTTTGTACAGGCAGCGGCCATTCCTGAAACTTTCTTTACTGTATGGGCGAACGTGTTCCAGATGGGTAAGGCCAAAGCAGGGGAAACTGTACTGGTACATGGTGGAACGAGCGGGATTGGTACGACTGCTTTAATGTTGTGTAAATCACTCGGAATCAAAACTTTTGCAACTGTCGGTTCAGATGAAAAAGTTGCGGCTATTTCTGATTTAACCACGGCTATTAATTATAAAACTCAGGACTTTGAGCAAGTTATTAATGAAGCCACTGACAATGGTGGTGTCGATGTCATTTTAGATATGGTCGGTGCACCATATTTAGAGCGTAATTTGAATTTGTTGCGCCGTGATGGACGTCTGGTCTATATCGCTTTCTTGGGTGGTGCCAAGGCCAAAGAAGTCAAACTGGGTCAAATCATGATGAAACGTCTGACCATTACCGGTTCGACCATGCGTGCACGCAGCACGGCTGAAAAAGCGGAAATTGCACAAGGCCTGAAAGAGCAGATTGCACCATTGTGGGCAAAAGGCGAATGTCTCCCGATGATCTATAAAACGTTTAAGTTCGATCAGATTCAGGATGCCCATGCCATAATGGATACTGGAGAGCATGTGGGTAAAGTTGTAGTTGAAATTATTTAATACGAGATAAGTGATTCAAAAAAAGCCAGTAATTTTACTGGCTTTTTTTAATTTTAAGTAAAATATTATTACAAATAAATATATAAAATCTTGAATAAAAATTAAAAAATGTTAACTGTTCGACACAACCTGTCAATTATGACACGTAAATTGCATGTATAGATAATTCCGACCAAATGGTTAAACATTCACATGAATGTGAGAGGGAAAATAAGATGAAAATTATTTCAACAGCATATAGTTCAAAACATAGTTTAAGAGCATTACGACGTATTCATAAAATGATTATTCGCGGAACCATCAGCTGGGTAGAGTTACATAAAATGTATCGGGCGATGCTGCATCTGGAGCGTTATATAGAAAGATTAACAATACAAAATCGTCATTCAAGCAAGAAAGCATCCAGAAAATCCAAATAAGATCTTGTATTTTTAGGGTGAATAAAGGGTCAAGATCTGATGCAAAAAAATATCTTAGACTTTGTCCTAATATTATTCATTGATCGGCATTCAGTATAATCATTCAACATCTAGCGATAAATAAGTACATGAGAATGTATTAAGTGGGGATTTATGAAGCGCCCAGCTTCAACACATGAGCGTCTTGCAGAGCGTTTAGCCAGAATTTTGACCAAATTAAACGTCGGATATCAACTCCGGGCTGCAGAGCTAGCTGCAGAATTTCAAGTCAGCACCCGTACCATTGAGCGTGATTTTGATCGTCTAGGCTCTTACTTACCCTTACTTCAAGATGAACAGAAACGATATTATCTGGAACCCTCTTATTTAGGGCGGTTTAAATTGCAGGATATCCAGACCTTTGCCCAGCTTTCGGGGATCAGTGAGCTGTATCCGGAGCTGGATATGTCTTTTATGCGTGAATTGCTGGATGAGCGGGCAAATCAGGTATTTTCGGCAAAAGGCTATTATTTTGAAGATGCCAAACAGTTTGCCGAACATTTCAAGTTGCTTGCAAGCGCAATCTATAAACGTCAGCAGGTTGAGTTGCAATATTCAGATCAATTGCGAATCATTAAGCCTTATCGCTTGATTCACCATCATGGTATCTGGTATCTGGTGGGCGTAGATCAGGACAAGTTGCGCACTTATCGCTTAAGTCAGGTGCAACAGCTCAAGCTGGTTTCTAAGGCGGAGAGCTTTGCGCATGATCCTGAAATACTGAAAATGCTGGCAGATGAAGACAGCATCTGGTTTGGGCAGCAAAAGCAGCAAGTCTTAATCAGGGTACAACCTGGAGTCGCGGTCTTTTTTAAAGAGCGCCGTTTATTTCCAGAACAGCAGATCGAGCAGGAAACTGGGACTGGAGAGTTAGTGATTAGTTGCCAGATTCGTCATGAAATGCAGTTGCTACCTTTGGTGCGTTACTGGTTGCCTTATGTGAAAATTATTGAGCCGATTCATTTCCAGCAAAAACTGGAACAGGATTTGCAGGGATATTTACGTTCTGCTGGATGATATTGAGAACGTAGAGCAGGGTAGCTTAATTAATGATCATGCTTTAAATGGAAATTTAATTTACTTATTTTTTTGATTTACTAAATTACAGGCATAAAAAAACCAGCTTTCGCTGGGTTCTTTATTTGCACCATCTTTCTGTAGTAGAAGAATGGTGCCCGAGGCCAGACTCGAACTGGCACGCTTTGTGGGCGGGGGATTTTAAATCCCCTGTGTCTACCGATTTCACCACTCGGGCTTTAACAAGATGGAGGCGGAGGTCGGAATCGAACCGGCGTCCACGGAGTTGCAGTCCGCTGCATGACCACTCTGCCACCCCGCCGCGTCTTGTTGATGCGTATATTAGCAAGCTCAGGAAAAAAAACAATAGTGTATTCATCTGTATGCGCATAAAAACATCATCTGGCGGAAAATATTTAAATTATTCATGTAGAATGTGCAAAATTGATTCATATCAACACTTGGGAGAAGTGCCGTGACATTAGTTCTAGACGGTCGTGCATTGGCGAAGCAAATTGAAGCTGACTTGTTTACTCGCGTAGAAGCGCTGAAAGCAAAATCAGGTCGTACTCCAATTCTTGCGACGATTTTGGTAGGTGACGATGGCGCATCTGCAACTTATGTTCGCATGAAAGGCAATGCCTGCCGCCGTGTTGGTATGGATTCACTCAAAGTGGAACTTCCTAAAGAAACCACAACTGAAGAATTATTGGCTGAAATTGAAAAATTAAATACAAATCCTGATGTGCACGGTATTCTGCTGCAACATCCGGTTCCAGCTCAAATTGATGAGCGTGCCTGTTTCGATGCAATCTCGCTTGAAAAAGACGTAGATGGCGTCACTTGTCTTGGTTATGGTCGTATGGCAATGGGCGAAGCAGCCTATGGTTCAGCGACGCCTGCGGGTATCATGACCATCCTGAAAGAACATAACATTGAAATTGCAGGTAAACATGCAGTAGTTGTCGGTCGTTCTGCAATTTTGGGTAAACCAATGGCAGCGATGCTGCTAGAAGCGAATGCAACCGTAACCATTTGCCATTCACGTACTCAAGATCTTGCAAGCTTTGTTAAGCAAGCAGATATCATTGTCGGTGCGGTAGGTAAAGCAGAATTAATTCAAAAAGACTGGATCAAACAAGGTGCAGTGGTTGTTGATGCTGGTTTCCATCCACGTGATGGCGGTGGTGTTGGTGATATCCAACTTGTTGGCATTGAAGAAATTGCTTCTGCTTACACACCAGTTCCGGGTGGTGTAGGTCCAATGACGATTACCACTTTAATCCGTCAAACGGTTGAAGCTGCTGAGAAAGCGTTAGGTTAAGCCTATTCTCCCTCTCCCTGTGGGAAAGGGTTCGGGGTGAGGGTCTTAAAAATAATCCTCTCCCTAGCCCTCTCCTTTAAAAAGGAGAGGGAACTTTCTTTATTAATTTGACTTTCATATTTGAAACTAAAATTTTGCCTATCTAAGAATAAAAATCCAATGAGCTGTACCTTCCAATTCCCTAAAGCCCCTGAGCATTTACTCCAAGCCTTGCATGATGTGATTCCACACTGTGAGCTACATGCACAGCAATTGCCGGATACACCCATTTCCCTGTGGCTGATTCCGCCAGTATTCCCAACAGATAAGCTGGATGATGAGGTGATTCGTCGCATTTGGAATGATACACCATACTGGATCTTTTGCTGGGCCTCAGGCTTGGCGATGGCGCAGTGGCTATGGGCAGAGCCGCATCATGTTAAAGACAAAGTAGTTTTGGATTTTGGGGCGGGATCGGGCGTAGTTGCCATTGCGGCGAAAATGGCAGGTGCAAAACGTGTGATCTGCTGTGATATCGATCAAGTTAGTCTAGATGCCTGTCGTGCCAATGCAGAGCTAAATGATGTCGAGCTTGAATATCTGGATGACCTATATAAGGCAGAGAAAGTGGATATTTTATTAGCCGCAGATGTGCTCTATGATCAATGTAACCGTTTCTTCCT
Source organism: Acinetobacter lwoffii (assembly GCF_052078135.1). Classification (GTDB taxonomy): domain Bacteria; phylum Pseudomonadota; class Gammaproteobacteria; order Pseudomonadales; family Moraxellaceae; genus Acinetobacter; species Acinetobacter lwoffii_Z. Next base: position 154,736 of record NZ_JBQGUZ010000003.1, on the reverse strand, counting down.
GGATGAGTTTTTAAAATTTGCACCTGAGGTGTGGGTTGCAGACAGTCGGGTAAAAAACTTTAGTCATCCTCAATATGAAAAACTGGATGAGCGTAGTGCGACGACCTGGCCGGATTTGGATGAATCGCCCGAATTTCGTAATGTCAGTTTCTATAAAACACGTTAAATTTAAAAAAATCAAAAAGGGCACTAGGCCCTTTTTGATTGTCTTACTCTGATTAAGTAACTAAGTATCAGATATTAAGAACAGGTATAACGAATAACCCGCATGGTCGTAGGGCGGGCTTCTAAAGCTTCGCGTGCACCCGGGTTCTCGCTATTATGTAAATCAGGCGTATTGCTCAAGCTGATTTGCGTGCGGCTATTACCCAGTTGGCGGCCGTAGTTTTCCTGTTCCGAAGTTGGATTGGAAATTTCATTGGTGCTTAAAATCTGGATGTTGTAAGTTTTGGAATTTCCTAATACGTGTCTGCAAGCGGCTTGCAAGCGATTTTCATCCTGGCTTGGTCGTCCTGAGAGGGTGTAGCTCAAGGTTGCTGTATTGCCTGAACGTTCCAGAATTTCATAGCCACTTTGTCCATTGAATTGATGGGGTGTGGTCTGACATGCACTCAGTACGAAACTGCTCGCAGCCATAGCCAAAATTACTGTTGTTCTTTTCATATTTATAGTTCCTGAAGTCTTGGCTTAAGTATGCCATATTTTGCTTAAACTGCTGCTCTGGTCAATTGTGATCAATTGTTTAAACAGCCAATAAAAAAGGCCGCTTACGCGACCTTTTTTAATTAAATCAGCAATTAAGCAGATTTAACCGCAGCAATAAGTTCTGCTTGACGAGTTTTTAACGCTTCCGGTAAACGCTCACCTAACTTATCGAACAATTCAGTATGGCTTTCAAGCTCTTTGATCCATTGATCTTTGTCTTGAGAAGTTACTAGGTCAAACTGTTCTTTAGTGAAGTCAGAACCAGTCCAGTTCAGCTGTTCGTAAGTAGGAACTAGGCCGATTGGTGTTTCAACAGCATCAGCACGACCTTCACAACGGTCAATGATCCACTCAAGAACACGCATGTTTTGACCGAAACCAGGCCATACGAAGTTGCCTTCAGCATCACGACGGAACCAGTTCACGTTGTAGATACCTGGAAGTTTGTTGCCAGCAGCAGCAGCTTTCGCACCCACTTGCTCACCCATTTCTAACCAGTGCGTGAAGTAATCTGCCATGTTGTAGCCCGCGAATGGAAGCATCGCGAACGGGTCACGACGAACAACACCTTGTTGACCAACAGCAGCAGCAGTTGTTTCAGAGCCCATCGTTGCAGCTTTGTAAACACCGTCAACCCAGTCAAATGCTTCTGAAATTAGAGGCACAGTGTCTGCACGGCGACCACCGAAGATGAACGCAGAAATTGGCACGCCAGCTGGATTTTCCCAGTCAGCGTCAATAGAAGGGCATTGACCAGCAGATACTGTGAAACGTGCGTTTGGATGCGCTGCTTTTTCTTCGCCAGTGTGTGGTTGACCTTTCCAGTTAGTCAAGTTAGCAGGCGCTTCTTTAGTCAGACCTTCCCACCAAACTTCACCGTTGTCAGTCACAGCAACGTTGGTATAAATCACGTCTTTGTGCATGGTTGCCATACAGTTCGGGTTGGTTTTGGTATTGGTACCAGGCGCTACACCGAAGAAGCCAGCTTCAGGGTTGATTGCATATAAGCGACCGTCTTCACCTGGTTTGATCCAGGCAATATCGTCACCTACAGTTTCAATCTTCCAGCCTTCATAGCCAGCTGGTGGAATCAACATAGCGAAGTTTGTTTTACCACATGCAGATGGGAATGCAGCTGCGATGTAGTGTTTTTCGCCTTGTGGATTGGTCACGCCAAGGATCAGCATGTGTTCAGCTAACCAGCCTTGTTGACGACCCATAAATGATGCAATACGTAATGCCAGGCATTTTTTACCCAACAATGCGTTACCGCCATAACCAGAACCATAAGACCAGATCTCACGAGTTTCTGGGTAATGCACAATGTATTTTTCTTTGTTGCAAGGCCATGCAACATCTTTTTCGCCGTTCGCAAGCGGAGCACCTACAGTGTGTACGCAAGGAACGTATTCACCGTCAGTACCAAGAACGTCATAAACAGCTTTACCCATACGAGCCATTTTAGACATGCTTACTGCAACGTAAGGAGAGTCAGTTAACTCGATACCGATATGAGCGATATGAGAACCCAATGGACCCATTGAGAATGGAACCACATAAAGTGTACGACCTGCCATTGAACCGTCAAATAAACCGTTCAATTTTTCGCGCATGACAGCAGGTGCTTCCCAGTTGTTGGTCGCGCCAGCATCGTCTTTGTTTTCAGAACAGATGTAAGTACGATCTTCAACACGTGCTACGTCAGAAGGATCAGAATTTGCAAGATAAGAACCAGGATGAGTTTCTTGATTCAGCGCTTGCATTGTGCCGTTAGCGATCATCAAGTCGATATAACGTTGATATTCTTCTGCGCTACCGTCACACCATTCAATTTTTGCTGGTTTTGTTAATTTAGCAATCTCTTCCACCCAAGCAATAAGCTTAGGGTGACGAACGAATTCTGGTGCGTTCACTTGGGTCATGGTGAGGCCTATCTCAAATGTGTACAAATTAGATGTACAAAGTACAATCCGAGCAATAAAAAATATCGCCCAGATGAAATATGAAAAAAAGTGGCTGTATTAAAGCATAAAATGATAAAAAAAATAAGACCAAAGAAGTGCTAGATTTCTTTTGGAATATAATGCTATTTTATTTATAAATATAAGTAAAACAACGAGATAAAACTAAATATTTGAATTATTGATTCTATTTATTTAAATGATGAATGGTATTTATTTTAAAAATTAATATTAAAATCATTATCTTAATTTTATAAGATCTCTAATATTCATTATTGATTAAATAAATGGTTGCCATTTGAATTTTACATAAAGCCACTGTTAATTGTCTATGAATTGGACAAAATGCCAATAGGCTTCAATGAAATTGCGCGAAAAATGTCTAATCAATCTAAACCCTTATCGCTGATTTTTAATCATAAAGCTGGTTTTCGCATACAGGGGCCAGAAGGCATTTATGAACAGCTGATCGATATATTTTCAGCGCAGGGTTATCAAACTAAAGCTTATGAAATCAATGATTCACAGCAATTTGATAAAATTATGGTTGAGGTGCTTGAACAGCATTTGGCATCTAGCGAGTCAGGAATCATCGTTGCGGCAGGCGGAGATGGCACTTTAAATACAGTCGCCAAACATGTGTTGAATACGCAAATTCCTGTCGGTATTTTGCCTTTAGGGACTTTTAACTATGTGGCGAGATTATTGGGGATTCCGCTGGATTTGCTTGAAGCGGCAAAAGTGATTGCGACAGGACAGCCACAACGTATGAATGTTGCTCGTATCAATCAGGAAATTTATCTGAATAATGCCAGTTTAGGTCTATATCCTTTATTTATTAAAAAACGTGAAGACTATAATCGTATTTTTGGTCGCTTACCGCTACATGCCTATACTTCTGCACTGGATGTTTTAATTCGCGACCGTAAAGAATTAAAACTAAAAATCTGGGTGGATCAAAAGAAATATCCGGTAAAAACACCACTGATTTTTTTTGGCAATAATCCCTTGCAACTGGCGGATATGAAAATGCGCATTGCAGAAGCGGCTGAAAAAGGCAAAGTGGCGGGAGTTGTAGTTTCTAAAAGTGATAAGCTTACTTTATTTAAGCTAGTGTATCAGCTGATTCGTGGCAAGATTGACCAGGCATCGGATGTTTATAGTTTTGCAGCCGATCAAGTTCGAATCGAATCCCGAGCCAAGAAACTGATGGTAGCGATTGATGGGGAAATTGTGGAAATGGCCCCGCCACTCAATATTTCTGTATTAAAAGATAGCCTAAACGTAATGGTGCCACATGATCCTGCATCTGTCTGATCTGCATTTTGGAACAGAGAAGCCGGAGTGTTTAGAAGCGATTCGGCATTTCTGTCAGACCCATCCACTTGAAGCCGTCGTCATCAGTGGTGACCTGACTCAGCGCGCACGTTTGGGTCAATTCTTTGCCTGCAAAAAATTTTTAGATCAGCTCAATACGCCTTATATGGTGATCCCGGGGAATCATGATATTCCGCTCTATCATTTGTGGAATCGGCTTTTCAATCCATTTACCCGTTACCAGATTTTTTTTGGTGAATTGGAGCCAATATTTGAAACTGAAAATTTTTATCTGATTGGGGTGAATTCGATCCGACGTCGATATCATACCAAAGGGCATTTATCCCTTGAGCAGATTCAGCGTATTGACCTGACGCTGGCGCAGGCGCCTGCTTCCAAATTAAAAATCATTGTCAGCCATCAGCCTTTTTATGTGCCTTTTCAAAATAAGCGCGGTTTCAAGGACAGCCCATTGATGGCCAAAATTGCTTTAGAGGCCTGGGCAGAGCATGGTCTGTTTGCGGTGTTGCATGGGCATCTGCATCAACCGGCGATTTATGATTTGAATCAGATGTTCGGATTGGGGATGGATCATCCTGTATATGATGTACATGCAGGGACTTCTGCGTCAAATCGTCTACATAAAGATGAACCGAACAGCTTTAATCTGATTGATGCCACAGGAAAAATTTCTCAATATTTATTCGATGAAGTGGCACAAGCCTTTATGTTGAAGGCTGATCTGCCGAATAAATAGACGAAAACCTATGATTCGTTAAAAAAAACCAATTTTTTTTCATTTTTGCCCTTGAAGCGTTTTATTCCATCTCCATAAAAGTGACATCAAAAATTTTTGATGATGACCCATGGAATAATTAAGTCGTCATCAGTGACCTAAAAAAGACTTAGTCTGATGGAGTTATTTATGAGCAACATTCGTCCATTACATGACCGCGTTGTTATTCGTCGTGTTGAAGAAGAAACTAAAACAGCTGGGGGCATTTTACTTCCAGGTTCGGCTGCTGAAAAACCTGCTCAAGGTGAAATCATTGCAGTTGGTAATGGTCAAATCACTGACAATGGCGTACGCGCGTTAGACGTAAAAGTTGGCGACAAAGTATTGTTCGGTACTTATGCAGGCACTACTGTAAAAGTAAACGGCGAAGAGCTTTTAATCATGAAAGAATCTGACATTTTAGCGGTATTAGAAGCTTAATCTGCGCTAAAAAAGTTTTATTCATTCCAAATCAGATTTTGTAAAGATACAACAATATTCGGAGTCAAATATGTCAGCTAAAGACGTAAAATTTGGTGATTCAGCTCGTTCAAAAATGATTGCTGGTGTAAACACCCTTGCAGATGCAGTAAAGGTTACTTTGGGTCCTAAGGGCCGTAACGTTGTTATCGACCGTTCTTTTGGTGCACCGCACATCACTAAAGATGGTGTCACTGTTGCCAAAGAAATTACGCTGAAAGACAAGTTCGAGAACATGGGTGCTCAACTGGTTCGTGAAGTTTCTTCAAAAACCAATGACATCGCAGGTGATGGTACAACGACTGCAACTGTATTGGCACAAGCAATTTTGAATGAAGGCATCAAGTCAGTAACAGCCGGTATGAACCCAATGGACTTGAAACGCGGTATCGATATTGCGGTACGTTCTGTAGTTGAAAACATCAAGGCAACTGCAAAACCAGCATCAGACTCTAAAGCGATTGAACAAGTAGGTTCGATCTCTGCTAACTCTGACACGACTGTAGGCCAGTTGATTGCGCAAGCAATGGAAAAAGTGGGCAAAGAAGGCGTGATCACGGTTGAAGAAGGTTCAGGCTTCGAAGATTCGTTGGACGTAGTTGAAGGTATGCAGTTCGACCGCGGTTATATCTCTCCGTACTTCGCGAACAAGCAAGATACTTTAACAGCTGAACTTGAAAATCCATTCATTCTTCTTGTTGATAAAAAAATCAGCAATATTCGTGAATTGATTACAGTACTTGAAGCTGTTGCTAAAACTGGTAAACCGCTTTTAATCATTTCTGAAGATGTTGAAGGCGAAGCGCTTGCAACTCTTGTGGTCAACAACATGCGCGGTATTATCAAAGTATGTGCGGTGAAAGCACCTGGTTTTGGTGACCGTCGTAAAGCTATGCTTCAAGACATCGCGATCTTGACTGGCGGTACTGTGATTTCTGAAGAAATCGGCATGCAGCTGGATCAAACGACGCTTGATCACTTGGGTACAGCACATAAAGTAACTGTATCTAAAGAAAATACTGTAATTGTAGATGGTGCTGGTAATGCTGGCCAAATCGCTGACCGTGTACAGCAAATCCGTGCACAGATCGAAGAATCTACTTCAGAATATGACAAAGAAAAACTTCAAGAGCGTGTAGCGAAACTTGCTGGCGGTGTTGCTGTCATCAAAATCGGTGCTGCAACTGAAGTTGCAATGAAAGAGAAAAAAGACCGTGTAGATGACGCGCTTCATGCGACTCGCGCTGCGGTTGAAGAAGGTGTCGTTGCGGGTGGTGGTGTTGCACTAGTACGTGCTGCATCTGCACTTGAAGGCGTAACAGGCGCGAATGATGACCAAAACGTAGGTATCAACATTCTTCGTCGTGCGATTGAAGCACCGCTTCGTCAAATCGTATCTAACGCAGGTGATGAGCCTTCTGTAGTGATCAACGCTGTGAAGAATGGCGAAGGTAACTTCGGTTATAATGCTGCAACTGGCGAATATGGCGATATGCTGGAAATGGGTATTCTTGACCCTGCTAAAGTAACGCGTTCTGCACTTGAGCACGCGGCTTCTGTTGCTGGCTTGATGCTGACCACTGAATGCATGATCACTGAAATCCCAGAAGACAAACCTGCAATGCCTGATATGGGCGGCATGGGCGGCATGGGCGGCATGATGTAATTCATCATCCGAGCATTTCATAAAAAATCCCCGCAATAGCGGGGATTTTTTTATGCGTTTACAAAATTATGATGCGGACTTTTTAACTAATTTATAATTTAAATTACTGTCGATTTTTTTACCTGATTTCATCTCGCGTGCTTCAACAAAATTTTCACCGACAAAGAATTTACGATTTTCAGCTTTATTATCTAATGTGATGATTGAAGGATCTTGAGGGTCAAAACTGAAACTGCCTTTAGTTTCGGTCTCATTATTTCCGCCTTTACCTAAATATTCTTCATTTAGCTCATAGGTTTTATCCGGATTGAGATCTAGCTCGACCTTAATTCCTTCACAGTCAGCACAAGGAAAAACACCCTCGTATTCACCTGCCCAATCTAGTGAGGTTTCTGCGCTATCCGCACGGGTCACACTGGTATCCGCTTTATTTTGCTCCATCATGGCTGGGCTGGATTGAGCATTATTATTCATCGGCTCATTATCATTGGGCTTTGAACAGGCGGTTAAAGCTCCTGCAATAACGACTGCTATCGCAGCAGTAAGCGTTAATTTTTTCATTGTTTTGACCCTATTAAATTATTTGTTATGAATTACATTAAAAGTAGTCAGTACAGATAAATAGGGCAATCTTGTTAAAGTGTGATTCATTAGGTGAATCAGGCCAAAGTTATTGATAAGTGAGCAGGATTTAAGAATTTTTAGCCAAATTTAAAGTCACTTTATGCTGTTTCGTTAACCAATTCTGAACGCTATGATTAGAAAATAATGATAATGCGGAGGGGATAATGAAATTAGAACAAGAAAATAATCTGATTGCAAAAATTTATGATGCTGCTGTATTGCCATCTTTGTGGCTGGACGTGATCAAAGATATCGTGAGCTATACTAAAAGTAAGAGTGCAATTTTTACCGGTCTGGATCAGCTTAATCCAGGCTATGATTTTGTTTACACGCACAATATCCCGAGTGAAAGTCTGGCTGCTTATCAAGATGAGCGTATCAGAGTGATTGATATGAAATTGCATATGCCATTATGGAATGCGATCGAGATGGGCGATGCATTGAGTCATAACTGTCAGCACTATGCAGAACAGCCGGGTACGGATCACTATGTTTTCTATGAGAAGTGTTTAAAGCCTGGCGGTGTATCTTATCTGGCAGGGGTATTGCTGGATCGGGGAAATTATCGTTGGGCGGTACTGGGTATTCATCGTGCTCCTGAGGTGCAGCCTTTTGAACAAGTTGAGCTGGATTTTCTAAGACGTATCAGTATTCATTTACGCCGGGCTTTGCAAATTCACCGGCAAATCAACTTGATTCAGCAAGATAATTTAAGCTTGTATACCGTATTGGATAGTTTAAAAACCGGAATTGTACTGCTCGATCAAAACCTGTGTTTAAGTTATTCCAATCCTGTTGCGCAAAAGATGCTTGATCAAAGTTCATGTCTGGATCTGGATATACATAACCGTCTAAAAACCAATTATGCTCAGCAGATACGTTTTGATCAGCTATTAGAAAGTGCTTTGCTGGAAAATACGACCATTCAGACTGAAGTGGGTGGAGTCTTGGCGTTGAGTGATGGGGCAGGCTCACAATTCATGCTGACGGTGGTGCCCTTTAAGAAATTAAGAAATATGCAACATTTACAGTCTGCTCAGCATCAGATTGCCTTATTTATGACGGATAAAAACCAGCATTATTCCCTGTCAAGAACTTACCTACAACAGTGTTACCAGCTTTCCAAACGAGAGTTTGATTTATGTGAGTTGTTAATTAATGGTTATAAAATAGAAGATATTGCAGAACAGTGTGGCATTACGCTGAGTTCGGTACGGACGTATTTTAAAAATATTTATGAAAAAACCCAATGTTGTTCGCAAATCGAACTGATGCATTTATTGATGGGTTGTACCATTCAATTTGAACATATTGATTAAACCGGCCTGAATTTCATATTCAAGCCGGTTTATATGGGTTATTTAACACGTTGTAAAGTTACAGGATCTTCACCTTGCGGATGTAAGATAAGATTGTTGTTAGATATATTGATGCTTGCAATTGTCTTGCTGCCATTTGAACTATCTTGTAATCCACCACACTCGTTGGTATCGAATAATACCTCGGTTGTGGTGAGAGTATTTGCTGACAATGTATATTTGCCATATTCAATTCCTGGCCAACCACAGTCATCTCCACCTTCAGTGTCTAGGAAGAAATAATAGTTGTTATCAAAGAAAGCAAATAGGTGCGTTTCATTGAGTCGCCACGTGCCGACGAGACTATTAGACTGCTTAACTCGATTTAAACGGTATTCAGTACTAACGCCGGGTTCAGTAAGAATTAATTGAGTTCCATTAAAGTTTAAAGAATAAGGTTTATTCTCGGCAGGATGTGAAAGTCCCCATTCACCATTGGTGTCATGTAGGATTTCCGGTTCAATCACGGTTGTTGTTGCATTCCATTTTAAGCGGCCCATTTCAATGCCTGCTTGACCACTCTCATCTTTTGCTTCTGCTTCACCTAGTGCATAGCGTCCATCTTCCAGAATGTGAATCAACACAGCAGTGTTATCGGTACGGTTAATCTCCCACGTACCGGCAATATCTTTGTAGAAGGTCGCTTGGAAGTTTTCTGAAGCTTTTTCTGGTGTTATCAACTGATCTGGTGTGATGGCTGTTTTGGTGACAACTTCATTTACGAAGTCGGTGGTACTTTGGTTAAAATTAAGCTTTACAGCAGTGAAGGCTGTTTTAGTGTCATCACTAATCTGAATGCCATCGCTATGATCACCTTTTCCATCTAAGGATTGTAAAAAAACCATAAGGTTGATACGCGCATTTTCACTTTCGACTAAATCTAATGGTGTGATACGCTCCTTTGCTTCAATTTCATCACCGAGTTGTACACCCCCAATAAAGAATTTTACTTTTTCATCATCATTAAATTTAAATTCTCCTTTTTCGTTGGTAACTCCTGTTGCACCACTACTGGTGATATAGGTCACCCCTGAAATGATTCCGTCCGTCAGTACGCCGGTTTGGGTGCCAACATTGTTTGCTGGAGGTGTACTGGCATTATCATCCGAACCGCCGCAGGCACTAAGTAACCCCGCTAAAGCAATACAAAGTAAAGTCTTTTTCATTAGAATCTTCCTGAAATTTATAATGTGGATTCAGTATAAAAAGACCCTCGTTTTTGCCATATCCCAAAATTAGGAGGTCAAGAGCTTTTTAATGCATGGATCCTTTAAATTAGAAAGAAATTTCTATTGATATTGGGAAGCAATCTGAACTATCCGTAAATTGATGTATGAGATAAGTTCAAGGTGGAAAAAAATAATCAACTATTCATTTAAAAATTCCAATTATACAAATATAGATTAATTGTTTATTTATTGCTCATAGAGCACTATCTATATTTGCCTAGGTTGCTAAAATTCGCGCAATTTTGAATAGAATTGGTGCGTGACGTGTTTGAGAAGTTAGCAGAACAAAGCCTGAACCTGATGGGTTGGGAAATTGATAACCATTGGCCCCTAGATTTAGACCAATGTGTCATGATTGCTGCGCCTCATACCAGTAATTGGGATGCATTGTATGCGCGACTGGCCTTAAAAGCATTGGGCGTAAATGTTCGCTTAACCATTAAAGACAGTTACATGAAATTGCCACTTGGGCCTTTTGTGCGTGCTATGGGCGGTATCGGGATTGATCGCCGTCCTAAACAGCCGGGTGAGCCTCGTCCGAGCATGGTTCAGCTGATGACAGACTTATTCAAGACTCATCCTAAACTGGTCATGCTGGTCACGCCAGAAGCAACTCGTGCCAAACAGGAACAGTGGAAGACAGGTTTTTATCATGTAGCGATTAGTGCCGGTGTGCCGATTGCATTGGCCTATATGGACTATGCCAAGAAGAAAACTGGCGTAGGTAAAATCGTTTATCCGACAGGGGATTATGAAAAAGATATGGCAGAAATCATGGCATTTTATGCAGAGATTCAACCAAAATTCCCTGAATGCTTTAGTGTAGATCAGCGCTATTATCAGAATTAAAATTGAGTTGAAAAAAAGCAGGAAAATTCTCCTGCTTTTTTATTGCCTAATAATCATGAAGATTGACAGACTTAAGAGGCATGTTCAGAAGTCGGCAAAATTCCACCCAGATTTTGGCAGGCATCTTTATACAGATCATATTGCTGTTCCACCACTTCATGCAGTGGCAGGTCAAACAGCTCTTCACCTTGATGATACTGTTTGATATAAGACTCGACTTTGGATTTGCTGCTATACAACATCTGCTGATAATAGTCGGTCATACTGCTATGTGGCATTTGGGCGGTATCTACCTTGGCACAATGGAAATTTTGCAGTAATTGTTCTGATTTTTTCAAATCGCTGGACATACAACCTGCCAGTAGCAAGGTACTGAGCAATGTCGTGATAAATTTCATGGAAAGTAGACTAAAGGCTTTATGGGAGCGCACTATTGTAGAAGTAAAACCCGGTCACAAAACCTTTTTAATCTACCAAATGGTTAAAAAATAGAACAACAGAATTTGAAAATTCAAGTCCATTCTCTAAACATTTAACCTTTGACCAAGCCACCATCTACAATCAGGTTTTGTCCTGTGACGGCACGTGAATAAGGTGACAAAAACATCAGGATTGCAGCAGCAAATTCTCCTGGTGTAATTACGCGGCGTAAAGGCGTCGATTGAGCAATCAGGTCAAAGACAATGTCAGGTGTGGCCTTACTGGCATCCGTAGTTTGTAACAGGCCACCAGAGAGCATATTCACATTGATGCCATATTGTCCCAAGTCCTGCGCCGTGGTGCGGGTAAAGGCCAATAATGCAGCTTTGGCGGTGGTATAGTCATGATAAGGAACCACCGGATTTTGCACCAGGTTTGTACCAATATTCACGATCCGGCCAAACCCTGCCTGTTTCATATCATCCAGTGCGGCTTGTGTAGTATTTAAGGCAGCCTGTACTGCACCGCTAAATTGCCGTTGCAACATATCCCAAGTCAGCGTTTCTACTTTAGGGCGTGCATCACCATTAAATTCAAATTGAATCAGTGCGTTATTGATTACAGCATGAATCGCTTCCCCGAAATGGGTTTTAGCTGCGGCAAATAAAGCGCGGACCTGATCAGTTTGAGTGACATCTGCCTGATAAATAAATACCTGTTCAGGATAATGCTGGGCCAGCTGTTCAGCTTGCTGCTGACTGCTATGATAATTGACGACCACGCGTGCGCCCTCAGCCAGTAAAGCCTGAGTAATGGCTAAACCCAAACCACGTGCACCACCAGTAACAAGAACAATCTGATCACGAATCTGCATAATGATGATCTATATTTACAAAGATTGGCCTTAACATAGCAGTTATTTCACCGGATTCAAGCTTTAGCGGGGAAGACAGACTCGGCTTGATCTTGTGTTTAAATGAATTGGGACGCTAATAGAAAACAGCCTGCACTAAAGAGTAAACTTAAGATCATGCGTTTGAACAGTAATTCCGAAATTTTATAAAATAGTTTTGCGCCTAAAATTGCCGGAATACTCACAAAAACAATCAGCAAGGCCATATAGGGTAAATGGCTTTGATTGATCAGGCCTTGCCATACATAAGTACCCAGCGTGAAAAGCTGAATTGCAAAATTAAAGTGCCGTAAAATATAGCGCTGCTGGGTTTTGGGTAATTGTTTTAACATCACCAAGGCCGAAGGAATGGCACCGCAAAAACCGCCCAGTCCTCCTAAAATTCCGCCAATAAAACCGATGCAGCTATCAGTCAATTTTCCTGAATGCTGAATTGTTTTGAACTGCGGATTGAATAGCATCATTCTCAAGATTTAAACAAAAGCTAAGCTTCCATTTAGCTGGATTTATGCAAATGAAAGTTCAAATTCTCATAAAAGCATGAATGCTAATTAAGAAAAAAGAGGTTTATGGCCATGCATAAAACATGCATAAATCTCTACAAGAGTGCAACAATGGCTCCGTTCACTCTCCATGAACTCGCCTGATACTGACAGAGTGCAGTAAGAGGTGATGGACATGATGAAAAAAGTGATATTACTTTCTGTATTGGCTGTGTCATTAACCGGTTGTGTGGTTGATCCTTGGGATGATGATTATCGTGGCAACAGAGATCGTAATGGACATTATGATCGAGACCACAGAGATCATGACTGGAAAAATAAGGACCATAAAGATCATCGGGATTGGAAACGTGACCGAGATAACCGCGACTGGCGCCGTGATCGTTAATCACAGTCTTTAAATTTGACTGACTACAATGACAAAAAGGATTCCACAGAGGAATCCTTTTTTAATGCCTCTTCAAAACAATTTAAATCAAGAAATACTTTTTTGATAAAGCCCGGCACGAACTGTACCGGCTTTGGTATTTTTAATTAAGTGCCATGAGGATGGCAATTTAAGCAATTTTAAATCACGGTCTGCTTCTACATAAATATAGGCATTGTCCTTGATCAGAGGATCTGCCTTTAGCGCTAGTTCTTCCCATAAATCCAGGCTATATGGCGGATCTAGAAAAACCAGATCAAACTGTGCCTGAAGGGTAGACAAAGCTTGCTGCGCCGTAGCCACTTTTAATTGTGCACGTGCTTTGGTGACTTTTAAAAGTTCCAGATTTTGGGTCAGAAATTGTGCCTGAGTACGATCCGGCTCAATCATCACCACTGATGCAGCACCACGCGATAATGCCTCAAACGCCAATGCCCCAGAACCGGCACAAATATCCAACACCTGGGCATTTTGTACATCCCACATCAGCCAATTAAACAGTGTTTCCCGAACACGGTCAGGCGTCGGGCGCAAACCCTCAATGCTGGCAAAAGGCAGTTGGCGGCGTTTCCAGTCACCACCAATAATTCGAAGCTGGTTTTTCATCTTTAATCTCGCTCTACCGGTGTCGGAGCAGGTGTTGCTGCGGGAGATGCAGCCGTATTTGCAGAAGTCGGAGCAGCATTGTCGGGCTGGTCACTGGCTGGAACGGCACTAGATGCTGCATCCTGACTCAACATGCCTGCACCACTTGGCAATTCAGCTGGCTTGATTCCGGCCGTCATCAGACCACCACTTAATTGGTGGCCTTGTGGGCGTACCGGATTTTTATCTTTATGCAGTAACCAGTAATCAAAAATTGGACGGGCCAGAGCCGTTGCGGCACTACCACCGCGACCATTTTCCAGAATAACTGCAATCGCGATTTCAGGATTTTCAGCAGGTGCAAAACCGACAAACAGGCCATGATCCAGCTGACGATCAGTCAATAAGGATTCATTATAGCGCTTGCCTTGAGCAATACTTTTCACCTGTGCCGTACCGGTTTTTCCGGCAATAGAATATTGTAAGCCGCTTTTGATGCCTCGGCCTGTACCGGATTGAATTACGTCCACCATCGCATCACGCATCTTGATCCAGTCTTCTTCCTGACCATTAAAATCGATCTTGCCATGCGTGCCATTGTGCACCTTGAACGGTTTGGCACCGCGACTTTCACGCAGAACATGGGGAATGACTTTATTGCCATGATTGGCGGTAATGGCTGTGGCCATAGCCAGTTGTAATGGGGTTGAAGTAAAAGCACCCTGACCAATACTGACGGAAATGGTTTCACCACGTGACCAGTTAGCCTTGCGGGTACGCATCTTCCATTCCGGGTTTGGATACAGTCCTGAGCTTTCACTTGGTAAGTCCACGCCGGTTTTTTCACCAAAGCCAAACTGACGCATCCAGGTATTCATTTTTTCAATACCCATACGGTAGGACATGACATAGAAATAAGTATCACAGGAGACCACTTGCGATTTATGCAAGTTGACTACGCCGTGTCCTGACTTTTTCCAGTCGCGGAATTTATGCGAATCGCCCGGAAGTGTGAAATAGCCGGGATCGGAAATTGCTGTATCCCAATCGACCAGGCCATAATGAAGGCCACCCAGGCCAAACATCGGTTTAATGGTCGAACCTGGAGGATAAGTTCCTTGAACCGCCCGGTTATATAGCGGCTGATCAAGGTTATCACGTAAGTAGGAATAATCTTTGGTGCTAATCCCAGTCACAAACAGATTCGGGTTAAAACTTGGGCTGGAGACCAGCGCCAGAATTTCTCCGGTTTTAGGATTCATCGCCACAATCGCGCCACGACGCCCGGCCAGTTGCTCCGAAGCGACTACCTGTAAACCGTAATCCAGTGACAGGAACAGGTCATTACCACGCACTGGATCTTTACGGCCCAAATGACGCAGCACATTACCAAAGGCATCTGCTTCTACCGATTCATTTCCCGGCACACCATGTAAAAGTTTTTCATAAGATTTTTCTACCCCGATTTTCCCGATCAGGTTGGTTCCGGCATAGAGATCCTTATCAATGGCTTTCAGTTCTTTGTCATTAATCCGACCGACATAACCAATCACATGTGCGAACAGGTCACCATGCGGATAGTAGCGGGTCATCTGGGTTTCAATATTCACGCCCGGAAATTGATATTTCACTTCACTGAAACGGGCAATATCATTTTCATTCAGGTTGAGCTTGATTGAAACCCGTTCGGTTTTACGTGCTGTTTTAATCCGGGTTTGAAAGCGTTCAAGATCTTCTTCGGTCAATTCCAGAATCGGTTTTAGGCGTTCGAGCGTTTGATCGATATCCTGTACGTCAGCACGACTTAAAGTGGCAGTAAATACTGGATAGTTATCGGCCAGCAACACGCCGTTACGGTCATAAATATAACCACGCGCTGGCGGCAAAGGTTGTAGACGAATCCGGTTCTCATCAGAAGCTGTAGTAAAGCTTTCAAAGTTGAACAGTTGCAAATAGGCATAGCGGCTGACCAGCAGCAGCATAAAGAAAATGACAATCCCCATGGAAATCAAGACTCGACTGCGATAGATGCGCTTTTCTTGTTGTGCGTTTTTTAAAGGAAAGTGCTGCTTCATACGCGATCGACTTAAGACCTGAGAGTGGTAGAAAAGAATCAAAGTGGAGTATTCTAACGCAACTGCACTTGATTTGATAATGAAAAACTGCCCCTACAATCAGTTCCTTTAAGCTTTGACTTTGCAGACATTAAAATTGTAAAGTGCTGTATATAAGAGTTGTGATAATTCTGCTAGAGTAAAATCTAATAAAAATAGGACTATACCAAAAACTATAATTAAGGAAGATGGTGAAGGAATGAACAAGGTTTACCCTTTGTTAGCGTTTGCATTGTGGGCGAACGGGGCTTATGCACATGATCAGATTAATAATACTGCAACCAAAATAGAGCCTGCTCAGGCAAAAGCCTTTAATGTGGGTGTTGGTTTTACCCAGAAATTACTGCATTTAAATACCGAATGGGTGAACCCTTATGGGATTGCTTATGTGAAAGGTGGTGTTTTTCTGGATGATGATCGTACGATTGGCGGTCAGGCAGGCTTTCGTTATCCTGCACATCTCACCGGCAAAGACAAAAATGGTTATTATGTCGGGGTTTATGCCGGTCATATCGACAGCAAACAGGTTGATGGCGAGTATGAAGGCCGTTTAGGTGCTGGCGTTGATTTGGCCTATGTTTTGCTTAGTTCAGAACGGATCAGCAGTTTTAGTATCGGGATCGGTGCCGGAGAGAAACTCGAAGACCGAAATGGTCGTGCTGTGGCTGAAACAGAACCCCGGCTACAATTTTCCTATACTTTAAGTATCGGTTTATAGACAAAATATTCGACCTTATTAATATGTGTATTCTGTGAACAAAAAATTAAATATGGAAGTTATGCATGCTTGAGTACGTCAACGAGTTGTGGCAAACCTTTGTAAACCGCCCGGATTTTTGGGCCGTGCTCAGCATTATTCCAGTGACTGCATTTGTAACCTGGGCTCACGTCTGGATGGCGCTGAAAATGGTCTTTTATCCGATCAATTTTTGGGGTTTCCATCTCGGGCCTTTACCTGTGGGCTGGCAAGGGATTGTGCCACGCAAAGCTGGACGTATTTCAGGCATTATTACCGATAACACACTGTCAAAATTAGGCTCTATCCGCGAATTTTTACAGGCGATGGATCCGGATGATATGGCACGCATCATTGGCGAGCAGGTCGGTTTCGAACTGGAACACCTGATTGATGAAGTGATGATGGATCGCAATGCGGTGCTCTGGGAAAACCTGCCTTTTGCTATTAAGCGCAGAATTTATGCACAAGCACAAAAACAAATGCCGGCAATTTTGCGTGAATTAGTGACTGAGCTGACCATGAACGTCGAGTCACTTGTAGATATGCGTGAAATGGTAGTGAGCCAGATGGAAGGCGACCGTCGCTTGATGGTGCGTATGTTCCTGAAGGTGGGTCAAAAAGAGATCAATTTTATCTGGCATATCAGTGCCCTCATCGGGATGTTCTTTGGGATTTTCCAGATGATTGTCTGGTTTGTAGTGCCGTGGCACTGGACTGTACCGTTCTGGGCTGCGATCTGGGGCTTTTTGACCAACTGGATCGCGATCTGGATGGTATTCAACCCACTCTATCCACACCCAGTAAAGTACCCGCAATTCTTTGCCCGTACCACAAATCGCAAGTTTCCGTGGATTAAGCCGGTGATTCCTCGTATCGGCACCTATAACATACAAGGCGCATTTATGAAACGTCAGGATGAAGTCTCTGACGTCTTCGCAAGTGTAGTCACAGAAGACCTGATTACGTTAAAATCGATCATGACCGAGATGATGTATGGCGGCAGAAAAGACAAAACCCGCCGCATTATCAAACGTCATATTAATGAAATTATGGAAACACCCCTGGTTCGGACCTCTTTACAGCTGTCTTTAGGACCAAAAGAGTATGCAAAACTCAAGACGGACTTGATCGATCGCTCGATTGAAATTACGATGGTACCTGTATGCGACCCAGCATTTAATGCGAGCCGTGCACAGAAAATCTATCAAATGTTTAGAGACCGCATACGTGAGTTGACTCCGAAGGAGTTTCAGAATCTTTTACGTCCTGCATTTCAGGAAGATGAATGGATTCTGATTTTATTGGGTGGGGTAACCGGTTTTGTCGCGGGTTTAATCCATTTGTTTGTGGCTTTCTTATAATGAGATGTCGGGGGACACAATCGGGTGATTGTGGTCGTGGCGTCATACATATTGTTTAAATGAGGATGTTTATATATGCGCATTATCTTACTCGGACCACCTGGAGCAGGTAAAGGTACACAAGCTCAGTTGATCTGTAAGCGCTACAATATCCCACAAATTTCAACCGGTGATATGCTCCGTGCTGCAATTCGTGAAGGAACTGAATTAGGTCTACAAGCTAAAAGTGTCATGGACAATGGCGGTTTGGTTTCTGATGAGTTGATCATTGGTCTGGTGAAAGAGCGCATTGCGCAACCTGACTGTGTAAACGGCTGCATTTTTGATGGTTTCCCACGTACCATTCCTCAAGCAGAAGCCTTGGAAAAAGAAGGCATTGCAATTGATCACGTGATTGAAATTGATGTACCAGATGAAGAAATCGTACAACGTCTTTCTGGCCGTCGTCAGCATCCTGCATCTGGCCGTGTCTATCACATCGTTTACAACCCGCCAAAAGTGGAAGGTAAAGATGACGAAACGGGTGAAGATCTGGTTCAACGTCCTGATGACCAGGAAGCAACCATTCGTAAGCGTCTAGGTTCTTACCATACTGAAACCGAGCAACTGGTTGGTTTCTACCAAGGCCGTGCAGCGTCTGGTGAAAATGCACCAACTTATGACAAGCTAAATGGTTTACGTCCAATCGATGAAGTTCAAACTGATCTTTTCGCGATTCTGGATCAGGCAAAATAATCGGCTGACGATGATTTTGACAATCGGAGAGCCCTAAGTCATATTAGGGCTCTTTTTTATTGCGTATTTGAACAGGGTACTTGTTGCTATGAAATTTGGCGTATTGGTGTTGATGGTAGTCTTTCTGGCAGTATTGGTAGGTCTGTTCTATTTCAGTTTTAAAATGCTCAACAAAGTACGTCAGGAAGAACGTGCTGAAAATGCAGCAAAGCGACCTGAGCGCCAGCTCCATCCAAAATTACAAGCCGAACTTGAACAGCGCAAGCAGCAGGAAAAGGCTGAACAAGATCAGGATAAATAATCCATAATAGTTCAGCTCAGCTAAGAATTTGGTTTGAACGAAAAGCACTCTTCTCATAGTCGATAAAAAGGTGACACATTGGTCACCTATTTTTATCCCAGCTTGATCACGCCGTTCTATTCAGCAAGCTCAATATTTTTCACTGCAATTTGGCGGGCTGCACCAAATTCAAACCGATCCGGCCAGTTACACACATCGGATACTACACATTCATGACATTTCGGTTTGCGCGCAATACAGGTATAACGACCGTGTAAAATCAGCCAGTGATGTGAATCAATGATAAATTCCTTGGGAATGACTTTGACCAGACGGTGTTCAACTTCCAACACATTTTTGCCAACCGCTAGTCCGGTACGGTTACCTACCCGGAAAATATGGGTATCAACCGCCATGGTCGGCTGACCAAAGGCCGTATTCAGTACCACATTCGCCGTTTTACGACCTACACCCGGCAGGGCTTCTAAGTCTGCACGATTGTCCGGTACGATGCTGTTGTGCTTCTGAATCAGCATCTCGCAGGCTTTAATCACGTTGACCGCTTTCGAGTTATATAAACCAATGGTCTTGATATATTCCTTCAAGCCGTCCACACCTAGCGCATAAATGGCTTCCGGTGTATTGGCGACTGGAAAGAGTTTGTCTGTGGCTTTGTTGACGCTGACATCGGTAGCTTGAGCAGAGAGCGTGACCGCGACCAGTAATTCAAAGGGATTGGAATAATTCAGCTCAGTTTTTGGGTTAGGCCGCTGTTCACGCAGGCGTTCAAAAAAGGTCTGAATCTGCTTTTTGGTCATGTTTTTAACGGGCTTGGCCTTTGCTGTGGTCATGTTCTATCCCTGTAAAGCCTGTAATTGCTGTGTCAGTTCTTCCAGTTGGGTGCGTTTTTGGGCATCTTCACGAACCGAAAGCTGTTTTTCCAGTTTTTTAATTTGGGTACGTAGTTTTGCCAGTTCAATCGTGGTCTTGGAATCGAAAGCTACAGGTGCATTCTCTGGCTTGCTCGCGACTTCAATCACAGGAAGTTGCTCATTTAAAGCAGAGAAACGGGCAAACAGGGCAGTATCAATTTCTGCACGGACCACAGGTCCCTTACGATCGGTACGCCGTTTTTCTTCACGCTGGATGTGCGCATAGTAACGCTGACGCAGATCATCCTGTTCCGCAAGACGCTGTGCTTCAGTCGGCAAGGGTTGTTGATCTTCAACCAAATCGATGCAGTCTACCGGACAGGGGGGAATACATAACTCACAGCCCGTACATAGATCGGTCAGAATGGTGTGCATCAGTTTACCGGAACCAATAATTGCATCGACCGGGCAGGCGCTAATGCATTTGGTACAGCCAATACATTCATCTTCACGAATTACGGCTTTGATGCGCTGAGGACGACCATCGGCTTGAACTGGCCAGACACTTTCTTCAGCTTGAAGTTTAGGACGATTTAATAATGCAGCCAAAGCATCGGCAACAGGCTGTCCGCCCGGCACACATTTATTGGCATTTTCCCCCTCAGTAATCGACTGGGCATAAGGTAAACATCCGTCACGGTGACCGCAGAGTCCACATTGGGTTTGAGGGAGTAAAGCGTCAATCGATTGGACCAGAGAAATGGGCGAATTCATGTATAACCAGCGTTACTCATGGCAAGCATGAGAGAGTAAGTGAAACAAAATATGTCGATTCATCAATTTTAACATATTTTTAAACTCCTAAGTCGTGCGCAATTAAGGGTCAACTTGTGCCTTATTATTAGGCATAAATCTGAATCTAAGCCTTGATTCGATTGGCATTTCCTGACATAGAAAAAATTTTCATAATCAATATAAATATTTGTTATCAAATTAATTTTAAAGTATTTTCAAAAAAAGTATTGTAGATTAGTTACAAAAGATATTTAATATTTTGCGCCAAAATTTAACATTGATTGTAAATTTGACCAATTTTGATCCATTTTCTGCTGAGGATTAAGCGTTGAAATACAACACACTTAATGAGTTCCTAGATTACGTAAAATCACGTGATGCACATCAACCAGAATTTCTTCAAGCTGTAGAAGAAGTGATGACCAGTTTGTGGCCGTTCATTGAAAAGAACCCACAATACGCAGCACATGGTTTACTAGAACGTCTAGTTGAGCCAGAACGTGCGATCCAGTTCCGAGTTTCTTGGGTAGATGACCAAGGTCAGACTCAAGTAAACCGTGCGTTCCGCGTACAGTACAACTCAGCGATCGGTCCATTTAAAGGTGGTATGCGTTTCCACCCTTCAGTGAATCTTTCAATCCTAAAATTCTTAGGCTTTGAGCAAACATTTAAAAATGCTTTAACCACACTTCCTATGGGTGGCGGTAAAGGTGGTTCTGATTTTGACCCTAAAGGCAAATCAGAAGGCGAAATCATGCGTTTCTGCCAGGCTTTAATGATCGAGCTGTATCGTCACCTTGGTGCGAACACAGATATCCCTGCAGGTGATATTGGTGTAGGCGGTCGTGAAGTGGGCTACATGGCCGGCATGATGAAAAAATTAAGTAACGACACGGCATGTGTATTCACTGGTAAAGGTTTAACTTTCGGTGGTTCATTGGCACGTCCGGAAGCAACGGGTTACGGTACTGTGTATTTCGCTGAGGAAATGCTTAAGTCTCGTGGCGAAAGCTTCAAAGATAAAGTCGTTGCGATTTCAGGTTCTGGTAACGTTGCGCAATATGCTGCTGAAAAAGCAATGTACCTCGGTGCGAAAGTGGTTTCACTTTCTGACTCTGCCGGTACAGTTCACGTTAAAGACGGTTTCACTGAGGCGCTTCTTGCTGAAGTCATGGAACTTAAAAATGTAAAACGTGGCCGTATTTCAGAATTCGCATCTAAACATGGTTTCGAATATCTTGAAGGACAACGTCCTTGGGGTATCAAGTGTGATATCGCATTGCCATGTGCGACTCAAAACGAACTGGATGCAGACGACGCTGCTAAGCTTCTTGCAAACGGTGTAATCTGTGTAGCTGAAGGCGCGAACATGCCTTCTACACTTGAAGCGGTTGAGAAATTCGTTGAAGCGAAAATTCTTTATGCGCCAGGTAAAGCATCAAATGCAGGTGGTGTGGCAACTTCTGGTCTGGAAATGTCTCAAAACGCATTGCGTTTAGGCTGGACTTTCGAAGAAGTTGATGAGCGCTTACACGCAATCATGAAAGAAATTCACCGCAATTGCGTAAAATTCGGTACTAAGGAAGACGGTACTGTGAACTATGTAGACGGTGCAAACATTGCTGGCTTCGTAAAAGTTGCTGATGCGATGCTTGCTCAAGGCGTATTCTAAGTCTGACTTAGTCTAAGCTGAAAAAACCGGGGCTGTTGCCCCGGTTTTTTTATATCTGGTATTTTTAGCCTTAAAGAGCACCCTTAACTATTTCACGCTCAACCGCCATATCAAAAATATAGGCATATTTCGATTGATCAGCTGCCGGATGCTTAATTTCAAAACGTTTGACCCGAATAATCTGCCGCTCATTCTGTGAATGCTGAAAACCTTCGATCTGGTCATAGAATAAAGTCCAGTCCTTATCCACCTGAGTTTTCAGGCCATTCTGATCATATTTCACTTCTTTGACTTGCAAGCAGCTTTGTTGGGTTACGCCGGTACATTGTTTGGTATCGGGGGAAATTTCCAGAAAAATTGTTTCAGCCTGTCCTTGGTATTTGGTTTCCGGAGTCATTTTCCCGATAAATTCATAGGTTTGACCATTTGCGGCCATCAACATTAGGGTCGGCTTGTCAGGATCTGTGGTATTGAGCGTAAAAGGAATGTCACGCTTCTGTAAAAGTTGGCTGACAAAACGTTCCTGCTCCATCAATGCTGCATCACAGGCCATTTCAGTGCCTATAACTTCGCTGGTGGTGATGATATTGTTTTTGACTGACCAGGTCGTCCCGAGTCCATTACAGCCCGTCACGGCGCTCAGCCGGCCTTGAGCGTTGAAACTCAGTACAACGGGTCGTTCTAGTCCACGATTCAGTTCCCAGTAATAGGCTGGAAGAATCTGATCTGCATTTTTTTGTTGGATGGTGGCCACCGCAAGATCTCCAGCTCGTTGAATATCACTGGACTGACAGCCTGCAAAAGTTAAAGGCAATAATGCCAGCACAATAAATTTTAATTTCATGGACTTATAATGAAGTATATAAAGTTCAAACAATAATAATGGATGTATTGCAAAACAATATGGATACATTTCGCAGCTTTAAGTCGAAAAATGTATCCATCATTAAGATTTTAGCGCTGAAGCAAGATTAATCGAAGCGATAAATATCCATGCCGAGTGAACCCATGGTAAAACTGCTATGCACCAAACTAAAACGCTGACCTGTGCCCATTGCAAAGAAAATCGGAGCAAAGTGTTCCAGTGTTGGATGATTACGCGCCATATGCGGAATATTGGACCAGTCCAGTACCGCATCATAATCGCTATGCGTCAGTTTATGCACCACAAAATTACGGAAGCCTGAGGCCCATTCGGGTACATCAGCAGCCGATCCATCCCAAGACAGTTCACGTAAATTATGGGTAATACTGCCCGAACCAATCAGCAGGATTTGCTGTTCACGTAAAGGTGCAAGACTTTGACCAATCTGATAAATCTCATCCGCGCTCATCGACATGGGTAAGGAAATTTCTACCACGGGAATGTTGGCATCTGGATACATATGTAGCAGTGGCATCCATACGCCATGATCACGCGGACGGGTACTGTTGGCATGTGCAGAAAAGCCGGCATTGGCCAGCAAGCCTAAGACTTTTTCGGCCAGTTCAGGATTTCCCGGTGCAGGATAGCGCAATTGATACAGTTCAGGCGGGAAACCACGAAAATCATGCCAGGTTTCTGGGCGAATTGCGCTACTCACTTCCAGCGCATCACTTTCCCAGTGCGCGGACATCACAATAATCGCTTCCGGGCGCGGCAGATTTTCGCTCAAACGATGCAAGGCAGGACCCACTTGTTCTGGATTCAGCGCCAGCATAGGAGAGCCATGAGAAATAAATAAGCCGGGCAACGTTTGTAAGTTCATAAGTCAAACCACATCTGGAAGATGCCTCAATAATGCATGAAAAATAGAAATAAGAGCAGAAGAGATTATTCAACAAAACGTTGCATATGAAGAACGCTTCAGCAAAATCATTAGCCTGCTCGGTGATAAGGATGGTTGTTATTGATGCTCATGGCACGATAAAGCTGCTCGATCAGCATGACACGTACCAGTGGATGCGGCAGGGTTAACTTGGAAAGTGACCAGTGCCATGCAGCAGCTTTACGCACGGCTTCTGAGTGACCATCCGGCCCGCCAATCGCAAGTGCTACATCATTGCCTTCCAGCATCCAGCCTTTCATGGTTTCAGCCAGTTTTTCGGTACTGAATTCACGTCCGCCCACTTCAAGCGCAATCAGGGTTTCATTCTGCTTGAGCGCATTTAAAATACTGTCGCCCTCAATATTACGGTATTTCAGAATATCCGCTTCAGAATCATTTTTCCCGCGCTTGGCCATCGGCAGTTCAATAATCTGGGTCTGTACAAAAGGCTGAATACGTTTGAAATAATCTTCAAAACCAGTCAGCACCCACGCTGGCATTTTTTGACCAATGGTCAGGATACGGATTTTCATACAGACAGATCAATAATTGGATACCTCATTATAACGATCAAACAACATGAAGTTGAGCAGGGAAACAAATTGAAATTGAAATGAGAGATTTAGTGTTGCTTTAATGTCCGTAGTTCAAGTATCCGCTTGATAAAGGAATGGAATAATAATAAATGCGGAACAGTGTCATGATAAAAGGATGTTGTACTGTGCTGCTGTTACTGATAGGCCTCATGGGGCCTAGTCTCTGTGCAGCCAATTCGAGCAAAAATGCTCAGGTCTCTCATCTGGAATTATTTTTTAGCCAGATCATGAGTGTCGATGAATACCGAAATTATAAAAATCTGAAAGAGCTGAACCGGGTGTCTGCCTGGATTAAAGGGCAGATGCAGCGCTTTGGCATCCCATGCCAGTTTCAGGTTTATGTAGTCAATAACCTGAGTTACCGAAATGTCATCTGTAGCTTGGATACTCAAGCCAAAACCAAAATGGTGATGGGAGCGCATTATGATGTCTTTAGTACCCGAAACGGTGCTGATAATAATGCCTCAGGAGTAGCGGGTTTACTTGAAACCGCAAGATTACTGGCCCTGCAAAAAGCCAAGCTCAAACATGATGTCGAATTTGCTTTCTATACCCTTGAAGAGCCGCCTTTTTTCAAGACAGAACATATGGGTAGTTATATGCATGCCAAATCTTTAAAAAAGCAGAAGCAGAAAATTAAGGGCGTGGTGATTCTGGATTCGATTGGCTATTTTGATGAACATCAGGTGCAGAGCTATCCGGTGGGATTAAAGTGGATTTATCCACGACATGGTAATTTCATTGCAACGATTGGGCATTTAGCCTCAACTGGCCTGACTGGAGATTATTGTGATGCCATGCAGCGTTTTAACCGTCTGGAGTGTCAACGCTTTGTTAGCCCAAGTTTTGCTCAGGATATGAATTTCTCTGGCTATCTGAATTATGCCAAATTCAACTATTCGACCATGTTGATTACCGATACTGCGAATTATCGTAATCCTTATTACAATACCGAATTGGATACTTTAGACAAGCTTGATCTGAACAAGATGACTCATGTGATTGATGGATTGGTTACGATGGCACTACAGCCATAATTCAGTTGTTTTATTCAATAACTCAATAAAAAACCCTGCCGAAGCAGGGTTTTTTATACGAAACATCAAGTCTTAATGACGCGCTGCTTTCGCTTCTTCTTTGGTTTTCACAATTGGTGCTTTAACCAAGGCTTTTGGCAAAGAGGTCAGTGCCAGCGGTAAAATCTCATCAATCGATTTTACGGCTTTAATTTCTAGACCTTCTTTGACATTTTCTGGAATTTCCGCCAGGTCACGTACGTTTTCCTGTGGAATGAATACCAGCTTGATGCCACCACGATGGGCTGCCAAAAGTTTCTCTTTCAAGCCACCGATACGCAGCGCACGACCGCCCAGACTGGTTTCACCTGTCATCGCGATATCCGGACGAATCGGGATACCCGTGAAAGCAGATACCAATGCTGTAGTCAAAGCCAAACCTGCCGATGGACCATCTTTCGGTGTTGCGCCTTCAGGTAAATGCACATGCACGTCGGTTTCTTCAAAGCGCGAGGCTTCGATGCCGAGTTCATCCGCACGGGTACGCACTACAGTCATCGCAGCGGTAATCGATTCTTTCATGACATCGCCAAGAGAACCGGTGGTAATGAACTTGCCTTTACCTGGGACTGCTGCAACTTCAATGGTCAGTAATTCACCGCCGACAGAAGTCCAAGCCAGACCATTTACACGGCCAATTTGCGCTTCTTCTTCCGCCATACCGTAGTCAAATTTATGTGGACCCAAGTAATCTGGAAGATTTCCTGCGGTCACTTCAACCTGAAGGTTTTTGGCTTTCTTGCTAACCGCTTCTTTTACCACTTTACGTGCAATTTTTGACACTTCACGTTCAAGGTTACGAACACCGGCTTCACGGGTATAACGGCGCACGATGTCACGAATCGCCTCTTCATGCACGGTCAATTCTTTGGCACGTAGACCATTGTTCTTGATTGCTTTAGGAACAAGGTAACGATCCGCAATATTGACTTTCTCTTCTTCGGTATAACCCGGAAGACGAATCACTTCCATACGGTCCAGCAGCGCCTCAGGAATGTTCATACTGTTCGCGGTACAGATAAACATTACTTCAGACAGGTCCAGATCTAGATCCAGATAGTGATCGCTGAACTTATTGTTCTGTGATGGATCAAGTACTTCAAGCATCGCGGAAGCCGGATCGCCACGGTAGTCTTGCGCCATCTTGTCGATTTCATCGAGCAGGAACAACGGGTTTTTTACACCCACTTTAGTCAATGACTGTACGATTTTACCTGGCATCGCACCGATATAGGTACGACGGTGACCGCGAATTTCAGCTTCGTCACGCACGCCGCCCAGCGCCATACGCACGAACTCACGACCAGTTGCTTTGGCAATTGATTCGCCGAGTGAAGTTTTACCCACACCTGGAGGACCAACCAAACACAGAATCGGACCACGCAATTTTTTCACACGAGACTGAACTGCCAGATATTCCACAATGCGATCTTTGACATCGTCCAGACCATAGTGGTCTGCATCCAGAATTTCCTGTGCTTTGTTCAGGTTAATGCTGACTTTGCTGGCTTTATTCCACGGTGTATCTAGAATCACTTCCAGATAGTTGCGTACCACAGCAGCTTCACTCGAAGCAGGCTGCATCGCTTTCAGCTTGCGGAACTCGTTTTCAGCTTTCTTGCGTACATGCTCAGGCAAATCTGCTTCAGCAAGACGTTTTTCAATTTCAGCGACATCATCTTCCGCGCCGCCGTTCATATCAGAAAGCTCGCGCTGAATGACTTTCATTTTTTCATTCAGGAAGTATTCGCGCTGGTTCTTTTCCATCTGACGTTTAACAGAGTCATGCAGGGTTTGCTCAATCTGTTGTTCTTCAGACTGTTGCAATAGATAAGTCATCAACTCAGTCAAATGCGCTTCGAATTCGTCATGTTCCAGGAATTTCTGTTTGACATCAATATTCAATGGAACACGGGTTGCGACGAAGAACAATAACTGTAATAGATCTTCAATTTTGTTGGCTGCGGTGATCAGTTCACGCGCATTACGAAGTTTCGCTTCTGCATATTGAGCGAAAAGCGCACGTAATTCCTGCAAGCGCACAGCTTGGGTGTCTGCATCGACGCTCACCGTCATTGGGCTGAGTTCATGCTCTGCTGTCAGATACTCAGTTTCGTCAATGATGGTTTTCAGCTTGGCACGGTGTAGGCCTTCGATCAGGACTTTAATACAGTTTTCATCATTTTCGTGATTCACAACTTGCACAATCTTCGCGACAGTACCGTATTGATATAAATTGTCGTGATCAATTTCTTCTGTAAGCGAATCTTTTTGCGCAACTACAAATACTAGATTGTCACTGTTACGAGCCACATCAACTGCATTGATCGATTTTTCACGACCGACAAACAGCGCAATTTGCATATGCGGATAAACCACCACATCACGCAACGCCAAAAGGGGTAGTACACTTGGAACCTGAGGCTCTAAGGTTTCTTGATTCATAATAATTTCAGACATGAGCACTCCTAATGAGTGACAACGGTGTTGCCATGCTTTTAATAGTGATGGGTAATTTTAAAAATACAAGGGCAGTTAAGATTAAATTGTATGAAAAATGACTAATTATGTGATTTTAAAGTAGTTAGCAAGGGTAAAATTGCAAAATTAACGTTTGAACTTTATAAAAACTGTCGGGGTGATTAAAGCATCAAGGGGCTGATCCCATGTTTCACGTTTTAACGGCTGTGCCAGCAGTTGAAAGTCATGCGCCAGCCCCAGACGGAATGGACGCCTAGGTGCAGAAGCCAAGGTACGATCATAAAAACCGCCGCCCATACCAATCCGTGTGCCCGAAGTATCACAGGCCAATAGTGGCATGAGCAATAAATCCAGTTTGGAAACATGTACACCACGGGTGCTCATGGGCTCTCGCATACCCAGCCGATGATGGGCAAAGCGCTTGTTATGGTATTGGTGCTGGCTGATCCGGATCCAGACCAGCTGCTGATTCATGTCGCAAATCGCTGGTAGATACACCTGTTTGCCCAGTTTAAAGCAGCGTTCAATAATCGCCTGGGTCTGAATCTCCCCAAAAGCATGCAAATACAGGCCAATACGTTGGGCATGAATAAATTCTGGACTGCGGATCAGACAGTTTAGAACTTTTTGTGCGGATTGCCTTTGCTCAAATTTAGAGAGATGACGACGCGTTTTACGAAGGTATCTTCTTAATTCCTGAATGATCATAGGGCAAAAAGCATATGCAACAAAATTGTGCTCTAGTCTAAGTGGGAATTCTGGAAAAGTAAAAAATAATTGTAAGCTGCAATTTTATATTATTCCGTATCTGCTGATTTAAATTTAGCTAATTTGTCACCAGTTTCAAAGTTAAAAAACAGTTGCATCACTGGTTGTTAAAATGTGTTGAAACGGTCAATTTATTTTCTTTGATTCACGATTTTCCAAGCAATCAATTGTTCAGTGACAAACTCTGGAAATGCATGAGTTTAAGCACTTTGAAACAGCTTTCGATCAATAAAAATACAATTCTAAAGTAGGTTTATTCTGTTTTTGGTGAAAGATAGACAAGGGATCATATAACTATTCTCGACCGATATATGGGACACATTGGACTTAGGCAGAACGCGTAAGACCTAAATCAATGGAGATTGAAGATGATGAATATTGCGAAGAACACCGTCTGCCTTTGGTACGATGACGATGCCGAAGGTGCAGCACGATTTTATGCAGAAACCTTTCCAGGCTCCTCAGTTGGCGCGATCAACCTTGCCCCTGGAGATTATCCCTCTGGGAAAGAAGGTGATGTCATTACGGTCGAATTTACAGTAATGGGCGTTGCCTGCATCGGGTTGAACGGTGGTCCTGGTTTTCAGCATAATGAAACATTTTCATTTCAGGTGGCGACTGAAGACCAAGAAGAAACAGATCGCTACTGGAATGCCATTGTTGGCAATGGCGGTCAGGAAAGCGAATGTGGATGGTGTAAAGACAAGTGGGGTATTTCCTGGCAGATTACGCCAGTGGTCCTCATCAACGCCTGTAACAGTCCTGACCGTGCTGCGGCCAAGCGCGCATTTAATGCGATGATGACCATGAAAAAAATTGACATCTCCGTGATCGAAGCGGCATTTCGTAGTTAAGCGCCAAAGATAAAGATATTGTCTTTCATTGCAGTTGATATTGCTGTGTAGCGCAATTTCACTCCAATTAGGATCTTCTCCTTTCTTTTGATCAACTCAAATTATCCCTCAACCCTATAAGGATGCGTTACAAAAATTACAGATCAATCCAACTTGATCTGAACCTAAATCCAATTTCTTCATGATGATTCAAGGAGAATGTGCCATGAATTTTCCTCAATTACTGCTTATAGCGGGCTGGGTCGCGTTGTCTGTACCTGCCGCTTTGGCCGTTGAACCGCCCATGTCGGGCAAAGCCAGCTCAGGCATAGCTTCCTCTGCCGCCGATAAGAAAGCCATCGCGAGTGCCATGACTGCCGCACCTAAAAAAGTAGCCGCTGCGGCCACGATTGTCGCTGTCGGTGCAGATGGCAAAATGCGTACCTTGCGCAAAGGCAATAATGGTTTTACCTGTATGCCGGATAATCCGACCACTCCGGGTCCAGACCCAATGTGTATGGATCAGGCCGCTCTAGAATGGGCAGAAGCCTGGATGGGGAATAAGCCGCCCACAGTTGGAAAAGTAGGCTTTATGTATATGCTGGCAGGGGGCACAGATGCCAGTAACGTCGATCCCTATGCCAAGAAGCCTAGTACGGGCAATCATTGGGTCGAAATGGGTCCCCATGTCATGATCGTCGGTGCTGAAGCTCGTTTCTATGATATGTATCCTAAACATACGCAACCGGATACCGCTGTGCCTTATGTCATGTGGTCTGGGACGCCTTATCAGCACTTAATGATCCCGGTGAAATAGTGAATACCGTAATGACGAATACACGCTGATTCAAACCTTTCAATTCAGGTATTTAATACACTCAATTTTTATGACTGTACTAAGCTACAAATAGAATAGTTCACTTAGAAGCTCATCAACAGATGGGCTTTTATATGAGCATTGCAAAAGTTGAGATGATGCAGATTATACAATATGAGTTGCAGAATAATTTTTGCACTGAATTGAAAACAGCCTGAACCAAAAACAATCATCTAACGAAATTCTCCCTAATTTATACATCTTAAATTTTATTAAAATATTGAAAATAATATAGAAAATTAAACTGGCATAAGTTCTGCATAACTGTATTCAAACTTGGATACAAGAATGGATACAGAATGCTTTATCAGAAAATGATCGGCTGGACAGTCCTAAAATGGCGCGATGCCGATCAACCAAAACAGCTTCAACTGAATCATCTTGCTCAACGCACTACCCATGTTGAAGTGGGTGAACTTGTCTGGATTTCGGTTGCGACTGCTGCACCTCTTCAAGCAAAAATCGATGCATTTAAAAAAGCTGTATTTGCAGACGGTATGCATCAAAGGCTACGACAGAGAGCAGCGAACATAGTCGGTAGCGGGTTTATATACAGCAGCTGAATCAGAAAAAAACGAAATCGATCCATTCAGCAGATTCAAAAAATAGAGAGAATAAAAGGGGATTCACATGTTTAAAACTGTACTGATTGCAAATCGCGGCGAAATTGCCGTTCGTGCCATTCGCACATTAAAAAAAATGGGCGTAACCAGTATAGCTGTCTATTCAGAAACGGAC
Organism: Acinetobacter lwoffii; assembly: GCF_052078135.1. Taxonomy (GTDB): domain Bacteria; phylum Pseudomonadota; class Gammaproteobacteria; order Pseudomonadales; family Moraxellaceae; genus Acinetobacter; species Acinetobacter lwoffii_Z. The sequence continues at coordinate 123,179 of NZ_JBQGUZ010000003.1, read as the reverse complement.
CGTTACGCACAGCATGTGATTAATGCAGATATTGCAGTGTCCTTAGAAGGCACCAAACCGAGTGATACCTATTTAAGTATCGAAAAACTGATTGCCGCAGCCAAACAAAATGGCGCAGAAGCAATTTTCCCAGGTTATGGTTTTCTGTCAGAAAGTGCCGATTTTGCCCGTGCCTGCGAAGAAAATAATATTGCCTTTATGGGGCCAACAGCTGAACAGATTTTAGAGTTTGGTTTAAAACATCGTGCCCGTGAACTTGCTGCAGCTGCCAATGTACCCATGACTCCCGGTACAGGTCTGCTAAATAGTCTGGACGAAGCTTTGGCAGAAGCTGAAAAAATTGGTTATCCAATTATGCTAAAAAGCACAGCAGGCGGTGGCGGAATTGGCTTGACCCGTTGTGATGATGCAGAAGCACTTCAGGAGGCGTATGAAAGTGTAAAACGTCTGGGCGAGCAGTTCTTTAAGGATGCAGGGGTGTTTCTGGAACGCTTTATCGATAAAGCCCGTCATGTCGAAGTTCAGATTTTTGGAGATGGACAGGGACAGGTAGTGGCTTTGGGCGAACGCGACTGTTCACTGCAGCGCCGTAATCAGAAGGTCGTGGAAGAAACACCAGCGGCTCATTTACCTGATGCAACGCGACAAAAACTGCATCAGGCGGCAGTTGAACTGGGCAAATCGGTGAAATATCGCAGTGCCGGTACGGTTGAGTTTATTTATGATGCAGCACGTGACGAGTTTTATTTCCTTGAAGTGAATACCCGTTTGCAGGTGGAGCATCCGGTGACTGAAATGGTGACCGGTTTAGACCTGATTGAATGCATGTTGAAAGTTGCAGCAGGTGATACTCTGGATTGGAAGCATCTAAGCAGTATTCAGCCTCAAGGTGCAGCGATTGAAGTACGCATCTATGCCGAAGATCCAGTTAAGAATTTCCAGCCGAGTCCAGGGATTTTGACCGATGTCTTTTTTCCGGAAAATGTCCGGGTTGATACCTGGGTGAGTACCGGAACTGAAATTTCCCAATACTTTGACCCGATGATTGCCAAGATTATTGTGCATGCTGAAGATCGTGATACTGCCATTCATACGCTTAAATCAGCTTTAGCTGAAACTCGCCTGAATGGTATTAGTACCAATCTGGATTATGTGCATACTGTTATTTCAGATCCACGTTTTGAACAGATGCAGATCTGGACACGCATGCTGGATGATTTCAAATATGTGCCGAATGTGATTGAGGTGATTCAGCCGGGTACACAAAGTTCGATTCAGGATTATCCGGGTCGTGTCGGGTATTGGGATATTGGTGTACCGCCTTCAGGCCCAATGGATGATTATGCCTTCCGGCTGGCCAATAAAATTGTTGGGAATGTCGAGGCCGCCGCCGGGTTTGAATTTACCCTGCAAGGTCCAATCCTCAAATTTCATGCAGAAAATATCATTGCTTTAACTGGCGCACCTTGTCCGGTAAGTCTGGATGATGAAGCAGTAAATTTCTGGCAGCCTGTTCAGGTAAAAGCAGGCCAAACCCTAAAAATTGGACAGGTTGAATCTGGATGCCGGACCTACCTGGCTGTACGAAATGGTCTGAATGTGCCGGAATATCTGGGTAGCCGTTCTACCTTTGCTTTAGGTAATTTTGGTGGACATGCAGGCCGAGTGTTACGGGCTGGTGACATGATTAAGATGGTGAATCCTGAGCTGCCCGCCGATGGTCTACCTTTAGCGATTGCAGAACCTGAAGTTTTGGCAACAGATCTGATTCCAAGTTATGGCAAGGAATGGAAAATTGGTGTGCTCTATGGTCCGCATGGCGCTCCTGATTTCTTTAAAGCTGAATATATTGAGGAGTTTTTTGCATCAAGCTGGAAAGTGCATTTTAACTCGAACCGATTGGGTATCCGTTTAACCGGACCGACGCCAAGCTGGGCGCGTGAAAATGGCGGTGAAGCGGGTCTGCATCCATCCAATGTACATGACTGTGAATATGCCATTGGTGCGATTAACTTTACCGGTGATTTCCCCGTAATTCTTGCCAAAGATGGTCCGAGCCTGGGTGGCTTTGTCTGTCCGGTGACCATTGCCAAAGCTGAACTCTGGAAAATTGGTCAACTGAAAGCCGATGACACGATTAGCTTCTATCCAATCTCGGTAAAGCAGGCCAATGCGCTGGAGCGGCAGCAAATTCAAACCCTCCAAAACTTTGCCAAGGCAGAGATGCCCTACGAGGCTGAAGTCGTGGCAGTTCAAGCAGAAAGTATCCTGGCATTGCGTGAAGCTACGCCAGATGCACCAAAAGCTGTATATCGTCAGGCAGGTGACAGTTATATCTTGCTGGAATACGGTGATAACGTACTGGATTTGGCCCTACGCCTGCGCGTACACCGCTTGATGCAACTGATCCGTGAAGCTGATCTTGACGGTATCCTGGAATTATCACCTGGTGTGCGATCCTTGCAGATTAAATATGATGGTCTGCGTTTGAGCCAGCAGCAACTGATTCACTTCCTGCTTGGTCTTGAAGAACAGATGGGTGATTTACGTGACATTAAAATACCTTCAAGAATTATCCATTTACCCATGGCCTTTGAGGACTCAGCGACTCTGGGTGCTGTTGAGCGTTATCAGGAAAGTGTCTGTGCCAAGGCCCCATGGCTACCGAATAATGTCGATTTTATTCAGCGGATTAATGGTTTAAGTCACCGCCAGCAGGTCAAGGACATCATTTATGATGCCAATTATCTGATTTTAGGGCTAGGTGATGTATATCTGACTGCACCTTGTGCAGTGCCCATTGATCCGCGCCACCGTTTACTGAGTTCCAAATATAATCCGGCCCGTACTTTTACCGCTGAAGGTACAGTCGGGATTGGTGGCATGTATATGTGTATTTATGGCATGGACTCACCGGGTGGCTATCAGTTGATTGGCCGTACCGTACCGATCTGGAATAAGTTTAAAAAGAACAAGCAGTTTGGCGATCAGCAATGGTTCTTACGCTTTTTTGACCAGATTAAATATTATGAGGTCACTGAGGCCGAACTGGATCAGTTCCGTGCTGATTTCGCCCATGGTCGGGCAGAAATTAAAATTGAGGAATGTAAGTTTGACTTTGCAGCATATCAGGATTTCCTTGCTGCAGAACAGGACAGTATTGCTGCTTTTAAAGCACAGCAGCAAGCTGCTTTTAGTGCGGAGGTGGAACGCTGGAAAGACGATTTTGATGCACCTGTAGAAATAGAAGTGCTGCAGGATGATACCGATTACAGCCAGTATGTCCCTCTCAACGCCTCTATGACCGGCAATATCTGGAAGATTTTTGTAGAAGCCGGGCAGATTGTGAAAAAAGGCGACACGGTGGCCATCATCGAGGCCATGAAAATGGAGCTGCCGGTCTATGCTGACGATGATGGCATTGTCAAAGCCATTATCTGCCGTTCAGGTCAGACCGTGCATAGCGGTGAACCGCTGGTTTATATGGAGTAATGGATTGAGCCTATGACCCTTGTCCCTAATCCAGCCACTAAAGCGACCGGAAAAAGCTCAGACAATCTGTCTGAGCTGGTTTTCCAGAAAATTAAAAATGACATTTTTGACTTTAAACTCATGCCGGGAGAACGGTTTACCGAATCAGAAATTGCTGAAAGCTATGCCGTAAGCCGTACACCCATTCGGCAAGCCTTATATCGTCTGCAGCAGGAAGGCTATGTCGAGGTGCAGTTTAGAAGTGGCTGGCAGGTTCGGCCACTGAATTTTAAAGCCTATGAGGAGTTATATGATCTGCGAATTTTGCTGGAATGTTATGCAGTCGAACAACTTTGTCAGATGCCTGAAGATCAGTTGAAAGCCGCTCTGGAAATTTTGATTCAAACCTGGTGTATTCAACCAGAACAATATATCTATGATCTCAGGCGGTTATCTGTAGAGGATGAAGCATTTCATTGTCATTTGGTATTTGCAGCCGGCAATACAGAAATGGCGAAAATTCACAGTGAGATCAGCGAGAAAATTCGCATCATACGCCGTCTGGATTTTTCCAAGGATTATCGGATTGAGGCCACCTATGCCGAACATCAACAGATTTTAAAAGCGCTGCTTGCACAAGATGCAGCGTTCTGTCTCTCTATATTAGATGCCCATATCCGGCACAGTCGTAATGAGGTGAAAAAAATTACGCTAGAAATGTTGTCCTCTAGTCCTGCGTAAGTTAGTCATGATGCATGAGCTTTAAGAAATACAGACTAGATCAAAATATAGAACTAACTTTAGAAATTACGCTAAGCACAGACTGAATGGCTTGGCATTATTTCATTTAAAGATATAAACTGCTTTTTACAACAAGAAAAACATCAGACCTGACTCAAAATTGATAAACAATTCATAACCAGAAAAAACAAGAACCCGCTAGTGGCATCTCAAATTGTTTTTTAAAGTAAGTCGAGGATGATAATAACAAGAGATAAAAATGCTTCATCAGCCTATTCAATTTTTACTTACGGGTGCTAGCTGTGCACTTCTCCTAACCATGACTGGATGTGCCATGCCTTCCAAGTCGCCTATCAATGACAGTTATGGTTCCCAGCCACATTTGCCCAAACCAAAATCAAGCTTGCTGCCTACGGTCAATATTGCACCTGCTAAAGGTTGGCCTGAAGGTAAAATGCCGACACCAGCGACAGGTTTAAAAGTTCAGGCCTTTGCCAAAGGACTGCGACATCCGCGCTGGCTATATGTATTGCCGAATGGTGATGTACTGGTGGCCGAAACCGATGCACCACCCAAGCCCGATGACAGCAAAGGGATTAAAGGCAAAATCATGAAATGGGTAATGCAGCGTGCCGGCTCATCGCACCCCAGTGCTAACCGCATCAGTCTGCTTCGCGATAGCAATGGAGATGGGGTAGCTGAACAAAAAACCGTATTTTTACAGAATCTCAATTCTCCATTTGGTATGGCGCTGATTGGTAATAGATTGTATGTAGCCAATACTGATGCCTTGATGCGCTTTCCTTATCAGAACGGGATGACTCAAATCACAGCAGCCGGCACCAAGGTGCTGGATTTACCGGCAGGCCGTTTAAACCATCACTGGACCAAAAATGTCATTGCCAATCCTGCAGGCAATAAACTTTATATCACAGTGGGTTCCAACAGTAATGTGGCTGAAAATGGCCTGGATCAAGAGCAGGGTCGGGCACTGATCATGGAATTTGACATAGCCAGTGCTCAAGCGCGACCTTTTGCCACCGGACTGCGTAATCCAAATGGGATGGACTGGCAACCACAGGGTGGCACACTCTGGACGGTTGTGAATGAACGTGATGAGCTCGGTAATGATCTGGTTCCTGATTACCTGACCTCTGTCAAAGAAGGTGCTTTTTATGGCTGGCCCTATAGTTATTATGGCCAACATGTAGATACACGGGTCAAACCGCAAAAACCTGCCTTAGTTGCGCAAGCAATTCCACCGGATTATGCATTGGGCAATCATACAGCTTCATTGGGCTTGGCCTTCTATAGGGCAGACCTGATGCCTCAATATCGAAACGGTGCGCTGATTGGCCAGCATGGTTCATGGAACCGCAAACCGCATAGTGGCTATAAAGTGATTTTTGTTCCCTTTCAGAATGGGCAACCGATGGGCCCACCTCAAGATGTCTTGACTGGATTTTTAAGTGATCAGGGCGATGCATATGGGCGACCGGTCGGTGTGGCGGTAGATTCTTCAGGTGCCATTTTGGTTGCTGATGATGTCGGTGATGTGATTTGGCGAGTATCACCCTTGAGTACACTAGCTGCAGTAAGTAAATAAAGGTCTAGGGATTCAAGATTTTATTCAGATCTGAATCTATGGAAAGTAAAAGTTAAAGCAAAGACTGTTTCATTCAAACGTCAATATTTTGATTGAAAATATGCAAAGGTTAGCGGATTTAAAATAATTTTTAAGCTTCATTTAAGCTGGCTGAATTAGGCTTTCAGGATATTTTTACGCGGGATTACAGCATGTACAGAGATTCTGCTGATCCCGTTAAAAATATCTAAATCTTAGTACCAGTTCTAAGTGCCAATAAAAAATGGATATAAAAGTTAGAACGTTGCAAAAAAGAGGGTTTTAAGAATGAAATCAATTGTTGCATTTATATTCCCTTGGTCATTATTTATGACCCTTCATCGACCAGCCGAAGCGACAGTGTGCTTAATGCTGCAAATTTCGATTTTAGGCTGGATTCCTGCTGCAATCTGGGCGATGCATACTTTATATCGGGACAAAATAGCCTAAAAATAGGAAAATAAGTTACTGAAAGAGTTTTTGATTTTGACGGAAGTAAAAGCTCTATATTTTTTATAGCGAAAGATTTTTTTTCATTCCAGATGATAAATACATTAATAAAATGAATCTAGAGGAATGTTCGAGAGAAATACTACAAAATTAAAATAAGAGGAAATTCAGGAAAAATTCTAATTATATTTAGAAAAAGAAATTGAAGTACTCCGAAGATGCCGCTGCATGTGTCGTTACCCTGAACCCGATGAGTTCAAGGAGGATGCGACGTATACTTGCTGGGTTTCCCATACGGAGATAGGCATACACTCTAAATATACAGAACACACCCATAAGTGTTAGTATCGGCAGGGGAATAGACCCGCTGGCGAACACCTCAGAGTTAAGTTAATTATAAACAATAATCCCGGTGTGGCAACTCTATGCTGTTCATGAACTGTAAACAGTTCGGTCGAATGTCCGAAGTTTAAACAGAATTCGAGATTATTCAGTCAGTTCTTCAACTTCTTCTAAAATAGTTTGTAACAAACGCTCGCAATGCGCATATTGTTGCAGTGATCTGTTCATATTCAAGACCTCCTGCATCAGCTCAAGTGCTACCATAATAATCAGCTTACTCGGTTCCATGCGTGGTGCTTTACGGCGAAATTCATCATATTTGTCATTCAATAACTGTGCCGCACGTTCTAATTCTTCCTGCTTGTCAGGAGTAGAGGCCAAACGGAAACTATGCCCCAATACTCTGAGATCAATTGCAATTTGTTCACTCATGATGAGGCTTCCTCAGTCGCTTCAGTCGGATGGGCCAGTTGTTGAATTTCCTGTGCATGATGATCCTGCGCAGTACCGAGAATCGCTAGACGTTGAATAATCGCTTCAACCTTGGCTTTGGCATTTTCATTTTTCTGGGTTAAGCGTTCAGATTCCTGAGTCAGACGCTGAATTTCCTGCTGAGCATGACGCTGTTCAAGGATCATCTTTTCCTTAACTATGCGCAGCTCATTGCGTTCAGCCAGAATTTCCTGAAAACGGTTTTTTAGGTCGGTACAGCTTTTTTCCAGACGGCCATAACGGTCTGCCAGTGCAGTTGCATCATTATTGAGCAGTTGAAATTGGGCACGAGAATCCGTCAATTGTTCTGTCAGATTTTCATTTTCTTGTTGTTTTTGCGCAATCACGCTATTTTTTTGTTCAATTTGCTGTTGATGTTGCATCATTGAAGAGTCTTGCTCTTCGCGCAAACTGGAATTTTCACTTTCAAGCCGTGCAAGTCGCGTTTTTAACACGCCGATCTGCACTTGTAGACGCTGTAATTCTTCTAACATATCGAGGTCGCACAGTGTTGCAAACAAAGGTAATATATAAGCAGTATAAAGATTGGATAAACGAATGCAAGACGATATTTCAGGTTGGACCGAATGGCACCGCAATTTTTCTTCAATTGAGGAAATTTCTAGCCCTAGCGAACTACATGGTTTGCTAACTGGCATTGTTTGTGTCACCCAGGCGCCAAGCAGTGAAGAGTGGTTACAGATTTTAGAAACACTGGATGTACCTGAACTGGATGCCGAAGCATTAGAGTTGTTGACGGGCGAAGCTGAAGATGTGTTTCATGCACTGTCTGAAGATGAGCTGGATTATTTACCTTTGCTGCCTGATGATGAGCATGTGCTTTCAGAACGCGTACAGGCTCTGGCGGACTGGTGTGCAGGCGTGGTCTTAGGTTTCGGACTGGCTTCAGGACATATCCGTCAGGATGAAGTTGAGCTGATTGAACATTTACAAGATGTAGCCGCAGTTGAATTTGAAGACTCAGACGATGATGATGAAGGTGAAGAAAGCTATCAGGAATTGTACGAATTTGTGCGTCTGATTCCTGTCAGTCTGTCTTTAGGGCGTAAAAAGGTCGAAGTTGAAGAAACGCCACTCTTACAGCAATTTAGTCAAAAAAATCAGCCTAAAGCCGCTGTTACAGAAGCGCAAAGTGTGGTCGAGATTTTCTCGCCTAAACGTCCAAGCTGATGAAATACTGAGGTGAACCGTCACCTGATTGAAATCAGGCATATATTTTGCTGTTTACAGTGAAATCTATAGTCTGATTTCAAGACTATATTCTAAATACAAGTATTGATCGATAAGAAGTAAGGTGTAATGAAGAAATTGACACAGGCAGTTTTTGAGGAACGTCGCGCAATCCTCGCTGGGGAAATTGGTTTACGCAGTATCGCCATTATCACGACCAGTCCGGTAGCTATGCGTAACCGTGATGCAGATTATAAATACCGCGCCGACAGTAGTTTCTTCTATTTAACTGGATTTGCGGAACCTGAAGCTGTGGCTGTGATTGAAACCTTTGACACTGAAGAAGAAGGCTATAGCTACAGTTTGTTCTGTCGTGAACGTAATCGGGAAATGGAAATCTGGAACGGCTACCGCGCGGGTATTGACGGGGCTATTCAGGATTATGATGCAGATGAAGCCTATGCGATTGATCTGCTCGATGAAGAAATTCTGGAAAAATTACAAAATAAAGATCAGTTATTTTATCGCATTGGACAGCATGCAGAGTTTGATGCGCGTGTCGCCAAATGGATTGCGACTGCAAGTGGTGAAAGCCGTCGTGGGACTTCTGTGCCAGCGCAAGTAATTCAGCTGGATCGTATTGTTGATGAAATGCGTCTGCATAAAGATGCAAATGAAATTGAATTGATGCAGATTGCTTCCGATATTTCTGCTGATGCACACACGCAAGCGATGCGAGCAGTACGTCCGGGCATGATGGAATATGCGCTGGAAGCCGAGCTGAATTATATCTTTGGCAAAAATGGCGGTGTTCCGGCCTATAACAGTATTGTCGGTGGCGGTGAGAATGCCTGCATCCTGCACTATGTAGAAAATGACAAAGAACTGAAAGATGGCGATTTGGTCCTGATTGATGCTGCGGCTGAATATCAGCTTTATGCTTCTGACATTACCCGTACCTTTCCGGTGAATGGTAAATTCAGCCTGGAACAGAAAGCCTTATATAATGTAGTGCTGGATGCTCAAATCGCTGCGATCAATGCTGTGCAAATTGGTAACTCGTATAAAGAACCGCACAATGTTGCGGTGCGCATCCTGGTGCAGGGTTTGCTCGATCTTGGCTTGATGCGGGGTAATATCGACGAGATTATAGAAAAAGAAGCTTTCCGTCAGTTCTACATGCATGGTACGGGACATTGGCTCGGTATGGATGTACATGATGTCGGTGCTTATAAGGTTGATGGTGAATGGCGCTCGTATGAAGAGGGCATGGTTGTGACCGTTGAGCCGGGTCTTTACATCGCGCCTGATGATGAAACAGTGGATGCCAAATGGCGTGGAATTGGCATCCGGATTGAAGATGATGTGGTGGCCACTGCAAATGGTCCGCTGGTTTTAACTGCAAAAGTTGTCAAAACGGTGGAAGAGATTGAAGCATTGATGGCGAAAGCGCGCGCTGCCTAATCTAAGAAAAATACAGAAAGCCGGTCGCGAGATCGGCTTTTTTTATGACATTTCTATGCCGTTTTAAACAAGAATTCCTAGCTATATCGAATCGATCAAAAAGTGACTTAGCTTACGTTTATCTCGAACAAGTCAAATAAAACTAACCTAAGTAAAATTTACAGCTTAAAAAGTGACACGAAGTCAACACAGAAAATCTGTTTTTAGCATCAAAGCTACATATTAAATGCGCTGAGATTCTCATACTTTCTCTGATCCTTAAATAAACTTAAATAACAGCAGGAGAACACTTATGAGATTAAATACGATTGACTGGATTGCTTATGCTTTAACAATCATTGGTGGCATTAATTGGGGTTTAATTGGTGCATTCGATTTTAATTTGGTCGCTGCAATCTTTGGTGATATGAGCGCCTTATCTCGAATTGTTTATGTATTGGTTGGTTTGTCGGCATTGTACCTGATTTATACAGGAACGAAGTTGGGTAAAACAGTACACCACACAGATCATCATACCAATATTGTGCGTTAAGCTAATCTTCTTGGGCGAGTTTCTTGCAAGATAGGATTCATGTCTTCGAGTAACTTGCCGAGAGGATAGAAATAGTGTGGAAGATGAAGAAACCTCGGTAGATTTCCGGGGTTTTTTATTAGGTGTTTATACGTTATTAATAGAATCATCCCCAGATCTACAACAACACTTAGCTAAAGATTAATGATTACTATCATACAAATAAGATTAGGTTGTACATGGTTGGATAAATTTTTTTTAAAATATCTGTTAGCTAAAAAATCGAGTTATATTTATAAAACTCTCTCAAAATAAGAAAATAATAGTGATTGAAAATGGGCCTTCTGCTCCTGACAGTGATTATCAGCTTATTTATAAATGGCTTGATTCACAATTTTATCATTCAGGATTTACCAGTAGCAATATATATTCAAAATTGTGCGAAGCGAGTAGATCGAGTTATACCAATTTGACTAGGTTTGCGATCGAATCGTATAAGTGCCAAATGAAATTACCACATTCCGTTTTTTAATGCCGAGTTGATAGAAGTGAGTATAAATATTTTAGTTGCTGAATTAAAGACAACTCGGTTGGAGTTAAGAGTATATAAAGTTGGAGATGAATTTTCATTATTCTAAGAGTATTGTGGCGACGTTGAAGCATCAAAATACTTACAACGACAGATGCATACAACAGTCGGTCAAACTCAGCAGATGTTACAGAAATGGGCGTTAAGCTATTGGCAGCAACCGAGTGACGGATTTTCATGGGTGATTGCTGAGCGAAAAAGTCATCTGGCAATCGGGTTACTAACGATCATTCAACAGCAAAATAACAGCCTTGAAGTTCATTTCGGACTTGGTCCTCGATTTCAGGGTCAGGGCTATATGCTTGAGGCGATGAAAGCGGTGATTCAGTATTTTAAACAATATCTTACACTTAAATCACTGGATACTTTCTGCGATGCAGAACATATACAGGCACACCAAGTGCTGTTAAAGACAGGGTTTGAAATCGTTGAACGGATCAATGCTTATACTCTATTGCCGAAGTTAGGTAATGAAAAGCGTGATGTCTTGATTTTTCAATATAGGCTGGATCATCATGAAGAAAACTAAATAAAACGAATCATTATAAAAATTTAAAGCCTTGAGGTAAGATAAAACCAGTATACGTTTTATGTAATTCGCCATAGATGCGAATAAACAGATAAGGAAGTAAGCATGCAACAAGAAGTCATCATTGTCGGTGGTGGGATGGTCGGCTTAAGCCTCGCATTGATGTTGGCGAAAACCAATATTGCAGTCAAACTGTTGGAAGCCATCAAATATCCAGATTATGATGATGAAAATCTTGCGCCCTATCATTCCAGTTTTGATGCACGTAACAGTGCCTTGTCACGCCGTAGCGTGCAGATTTATCAGGAACTTGGACTTTGGAATGCCTTGCAAGAACATGCTACCCCAATTCTGGAAGTGAATATTACCGAACAAGGCAGCTTTGGTAAGGCCCGACTGAAAGCCGAGCAGGAAAAAGTCGAAAGCTTTGGTCAGGTCATTGAAAATGCCTGGCTCGGTCGTGTACTGCTGACCCAAGTCAAAAAAGAGCCATTGATTGAACTGATTGATGGTGTTCAAGTGACATCCCTTATCCAAGATACAGACTTTGCTTATATCGAAGCTCAGCGTGGTGAATCGTCACTAAAATTACAGTCCAAACTGGTTATTGCCGCCGATGGGCGGGATTCTTTCTGCCGTAAAGCCTTGGGTATTGGTGCGTCAGAACATGATTATGATCAGGTTGCGATTGTGACCACAGTACAAACTTCAAAGCCACATGCTCATGTGGGCTTTGAGCGTTTCAGCCATTTAGGGCCTTTGGCACTTTTACCACTACCGGGTGAGTATCGTCGTTCAGTGGTCTGGCCAGTGAAAAAAGGTACTGAAGGAGAATGGTTGGGGGATGAAAATGACCAGCATTTTCTGGATGCCTTACAGGAAACGTATGGCGATCGTGCTGGAAAGTTCCAGAAAACCGGTAAGCGGTTCAGTTTTCCATTGTCTCAAGTATTAGCCGAAAAACAGGCTGTTGGCCGTGTCGTGTTGATGGGCAATGCAGCACATACGATTCATCCGGTCGCTGGTCAGGGTTTTAACCTGTGTATGCGTGATGCGCATGTGTTGGTACGCTACCTCAAGGAACAGCAGGCACAAGGCGCAGACTTGGGTGATGCTGCAATATTACAAGACTATGAAAAATCTCGTCTCAGTGACCAGCAACGTGTAATCAAGTTCTGTGATTCAGTGGTGCGTGGCTTTAGTAACCAGAATCCATTCTTAAAGCTGATTCGTAATACGGGTTTAATCGCTTTTGATACGATTCCTGGCATCAAGCCACTGGTTGCAAATTATGCCATGGGGTTAAAAGCATGAGCTTAAATCAAACTAACGAAATATTAGACGTCGTCGTTATTGGTGGTGGGCTGGTTGGTGGACTTACAGCGCTTCTGTTAGCTCAAGGTAGCGTGCAGCCTACAGTGCTAGATGCAGCGCCAATTCTGAATGCAGATAAAACCTTAAGTGCGGCCAATCCGCGTGTTCTAGCTTTAAGTCAAGCAACTATTCATCTACTAAAAACGGTGGGTGTCTGGGAAAATTTAGAACGTCAGCAGCCTTATACCGGCATGCAGGTCTGGAATAAAAATGGCTATGGCGAAATCAATTTTGGCCAGCCTTCAGAAAAAACACCCTCGGTAGAACAGGCTTTAGGCTCGATGGTGGAACCAAGCATTCTGAATCTGGCCATTCAGCAAAAGATGCTGGAAGATGTTCAAGATTATAGAACACAGGTTAAAGTCAGCCGCGTTGAACGTGGTGTGGGTGTATGGATCATTCATCTGGCCGATGGTACTCAGCTTAAAACCAAGCTGGTGATCGGCGCCGACGGTGCCAATTCCTTTGTTCGTGAGCAAGCGTTCATCGATATTGATGTACTGGACTATAAACAGGCGGGCATCAGTTGTGCCATTAAAACTGCACAACCTCATCAGCATATGGCACGTCAGATTTTTCTCGAAACCGGTCCATTGGCTTTTCTACCTATGGCCAGCCTTAATCCGGAAGAGCAGGGACACTGGCAATCGATTGTCTGGACCTTGCCAGAGGATTATGCCGAAGAATATGCAGCGTTGTCAGATGCTGAGTTTACCCAGCTATTAACCCGTGAAAGCCAGCATATGCTGGGTGAAGTATTGCAGGTGACACCACGTGCCACTTTCCCTTTAAAAGCCCGCGCCGCCCAGCAATACGTTCAAGATGGTTTAGCACTGATTGGAGATGCCGCACATGTCATTCATCCACTAGCAGGTCAAGGGGTGAATATTGGCTGTCTGGATGCTGCCGTGCTTTGTGATGTTTTGCTGCATGATCAGGCGCGTGGCGTATGGGCACATGAGCAGACCCTAAAACGCTATGAGCATCGCCGTAAGGGCCAGAACGATGCCATGATGCACAGCATGTCTGCGATTGGCTGGATGGAAACCACATTATTCTTCCCGATGGTTTGGGCACGCAATTTCGGCCTGAAACAGGTAGAAAATCAGCCCATGTTGAAAGATGCATTTATGGCGCAAGCCAATGGTCTGGGTTTACTTAAAGACACACGCTACGCAGCTTAAGACAGAAATGTAAATTTTTTAAACAAACACCAATAAAGAGTAACGATTTTGTTTAAAAAAGATACGATTTTTTGATGTTTGGTACTAGGCGAAGGTCGAAGAGATTGCTAAATTTCACTTAATTCGATACCTGACTTGGAATACCAAGCGAGGGCCATTTTTGGGGAGATGCAAATGACAGACATGAATGATTATGATGACGACGTTGAAGATTCAATTGTTGACGATGATGAAGCAAAAGCCGCTGAAAAAGGCGCGGTCGATAGCACAGAGGTCGTCAGTGATACCGATCTTGTAGAAGCTGAAACTTTGACCGTCACTGCAAAGCTGAAAAAGCGTCAAGCACTTGAAGACGAGATTGCGGCTTTCCTTGCCAGTGGTGGTCGTATTGTTGAAGTGCCGGCAGATGAATCAGTAGCCAAAGAATAAGTTATTGATTAACTTGTTTCTTATAAAAAACACCACATTCAATGTGGTGTTTTTTTTTTGCAAATCCAAACGTAATAGAAAATCTAAAGCAATTAGTCGTTTGCCGAAGTCAGTTCTAAAGCACGTTGATAAGCGACTTTCTTTTTGATTCCGGTTAAATCTGCCGCCAGTTGTGAAGCAGCTTTGACCGAAAGGTCCTGTAATAGGCGATTCAATAATTTATCCAGCTTTTCCTGATCCAGATCTTTTTCTTCGGTGGCACCGCCAATCACCAGAACAATTTCGCCTTTTTGCTGATTGTGATCATTGCTAATGAATTCCACCAATTCACCCAAGGTCATTTTCTTGATAGTTTCAAAAGTCTTGGTGATTTCTCGCGCAAAACCGACCGGGCGATCTGCTCCGAAAACGCTGGCCATATCTTTAACGGACTCCAGAATCCGGTGCGGTGCTTCATAGAAAATTAAAGTCTGGGTTTCATCTTTCAGTTTTTCCAGATTCAGCAGGCGCTGACTTTGTCTGGATGGCAGAAAACCTTCAAAGCTGAAGCGGTCACTCGGCAAGCCAACAGCACTTAAGGCAGCAATAGCCGCACAAGCACCAGGTACAGGAATCACGCGAATATTATGCGCTTGTGCAGCACGGACAAATTTAAAGCCAGGGTCGCTAATCAGGGGAGTGCCAGCATCACTGATCAGGGCCATATCTTCGCCATTCAGCAGGCGCTGGATCAGCTGATCAATCTTGTTGCTTTCATTATGCTCATGGCAAGCGGTCAGAGGTGTTTGAATATTAAAGTGTTTAAGCAATTGTGCTGAAGTTCGTGTATCCTCGGCAGCAATAAGACTCACCGACTTTAACACCTGAAGTGCACGATAACTAATATCATCTAAGTGCCCGATTGGAGTCGCAACAACAAATAACTGAGCACTCATAGGTTTCTCCATGTGGAATAAATTGAATAATAAAAAATGGAAGATTAAAAATAAAATATTGGGCTTGTGTTTAGTCAGCTACATCAGCAGCGTACAAGCAGAAGTGCTGATCATTCTACCCGAATCCGGGCCTTTGGCGCGAGCTGCATCGAGTATCAAACAGGGTTTTCTCAGTGCTTATGCTACTTCCGGGCAGAAAGTTCCATTAAAATGGGTCAATTCCAATCAGAAAAATATCTCCCAGCTACTGAAACAGCATGTCAATAAAAAGACCAAAATGGTGGTGGGTCCATTGGCACGTAGCGATGTGGAACAACTACTCAAGAGCAAACCTAAAGTACGTACCCTCAGCCTGAATGATGTAGCAGGGTCATCACCCCAAGTCTGGCAATTCAGCCTGTCCAAAAAAGAAGATGCCGCTGCCTTAAAAACCTTATTGCACAAAGATGGAATTCAACAGCTGCTGATTTTACGCCAGCCGGGCAGTGAAGCCGAGTATGAGCTGTTGCTGATGTCATTGTTCAGTCAAAGTGATCTGAAATTCAAGATCGTGAACAAGACGCCCATTTTTTTAATGCCAAAACAAGGGCTGTTATACCTCGGCAATGCAGAAGGGCTGGCTGCCATACCTGAATTAAGCCATAAACGGATGTATACCGTGGCCAATGCGATTAGCGAACAGCATAAACCGCCACAAGGGATCAAGTTCTGTGATGTACCTGTGCTTTACTTGGCTGACTGGCCGGATGTTCTACAGGCTTATGCCCAGGAACCGGTCAATATGTCCTATCAGCGGCTGATTGCTTTCGGTGGCGATGCCTGGCAGATCACCCAGCAGTACCTGTCACAACCGCGTTCACAGAATATTGAATTTCAGGGTAGAACTGGCCGGATACAGATCAGTGAACACAGCATTCAGCGTAGTCCAGAATGTTTCCAGTACAGTGGCACAGGCGTCAAGCTACTATGAGCGAAAGAGCAATGCTGCGACAGCAATTAGGTGCATGGGCGGAGCAGCAAGCGGCCCAATTGATGCAAAACCATGGATTTCAGTTCCTGGCAGCCAATTATCACAGTCGCTATGGCGAGCTGGATCTGATTCTGGTGCGTGATCAGGAACTGGTCTTTGTGGAAGTCAAAGCACGTGCGCAAACCCGATATGCGCAAGCGATCGAGTCGATTTCCAGAGCAAAACAGGGAAAGATGCTCAAGACTGCGATGTGCTTTATTCAGAAAAATCCACAATTTGCACACTATTACTATCGTTTTGACGTGATTTGTTTTGATTTTAAACAGCAATTTGCAAAAACCATACAGCATGACTTTTCGCAATACCCTTATGATCTGGAATGGATTGAAAATGCTTTTACTTTTGATCAAGAGTTTATTAACCTTTGAACAAAATAAGGTCTAAAGATGCTTATATTTGCTTCAAGATCATTGTAAAGTTCAAGCAGAATTGACATGATCTGAGCTTGAAAACAGATTATTAGATTGAAAAAGACGTAATAAAATGAAGGAGTCTTGCTGAGTGGTTAAGCGTATTGCAATAACAATGCTGTGTGTCGCAAGTTTATCAGGTTGTGCCAGTTTTATTTCCAGCGGCACAGGTACGGCTCCTGTAGGAACTGAAAGTGGGGCGCGTACCTTGGGGCAGGTATTTATTGATTCCTCAATTGTCCGTACTGCAAAAATTAATCTTTATAAATTGGATTCGCGCTTTAAGCAGGCCCGGGTCAATATTGAAAGTTTTCATGGCAATGTCTTATTGACCGGTCAGGTGCCGGATGCCCATTTAAAGCAACTGGCTGAAGACAATGTCAAATCCATGAGTGATGTCAAAGCGGTACATAATTTTATTACTGTAGGCAATCAGATCAGCTATAGCACCATCATGCAGGATACTGCAGTGACTGCAAATACCCGTGGCTTGATCATGAAAGCGACTGTGGTGGCGGATAGCAAGGTGCATGTGCATACTGAAGATGGCGTATTGTATGTAATGGGGCGTTTAAATGGTGCCGAGATTGCTGACCTGAATCAGGTGCTACAACAGGTGGGTAATGTCACCAAAATTGTGACCTTGATCGATAATGTTGAGCAATCCTCAAGTCTGGCCAATCAGAATTTTGCCGCACCGGCATATGCGCAGCCGGGTATTGAACAGACGCCGGTTGCCATTGATCCTAATACGGTTGAACCGACCTATGAACCATAAGGTCGGCCAGTTTAAAACCCAGCTCTCACAGCGTATTCTGCAGTTTCAGCAACATTATCAAGATTTTCGGTTATACGATTTTGGCAGTTATGCTTTAAATCGTTTGACCCCGAAACAGGGTTACACGGTCGAAACCCAATTGGCCTATGGTCTGAAATCCCGGCAACGCTTTGACCTGTTTCGGAGTCAGCAGCCTTTGCCACATCGTCCCCTGATTGTGTTTGTACATGGCGGTGCCTGGTTGCATGGCGATAAAAAGGATTATCAGTTTATTGGTGAGGCTTTTGCCAAAGAAGGTTATGACGTGGTGCTGATGAATTATCATTTGGCGCCACAACATATTTTCCCGACCTATATTCATGATCTGCATCTGTTGCTAAATCATTTGCAGCAGACAGCTGGACAGTTGCAGATCTGTGCAGAGAATCTGGTCTTGATGGGACATTCTGCCGGGGCCTTTAATGTGATGTCTGCCTTATATCATCCGCAATCTGCCAGTATTGATCACAGTCAAATCCGGGCGATTATTGGTCTGGCAGGACCTTATCATTTTGATTATAAAAATGATCCCATCTGTGCCGATGCATTTGATCAGGCGGTGCCTTATCAGCAGGTCATGCCTTATTATTTTGTTAGAAATAGCTCAACCCTGCATTATCTGTTTATTGCCGAAAAAGACAAGATTGTTGGGCATTTCAATAGCCAGGATTTGGACCGCGTACTGAAAGAGAAGGGCAATCATAGCCATTTGATTCAAATTCCGAAACTTGGTCATATTACGATTGTGGGTTCACTCTCCAGTTTGTTTAGCCGTTTTTTCCAGACCAAGGCACAGGTGCTTTGGGCGCTCGAGGATGCATTTAAATCTTAAGACTGATATTTGGTTTAACCAAGCAATAGATAAAAAAGAATCCAGGAGAGATCATCCACTGGATTCTTTTTTTGAGCCGTTGAGCTAAATCTTTCAAATACAGATTTATAGCCAGGTCTTGGTGTCGTCTGCGACTGCCGTGCCTTGGGTCACATGCATGATCATGGCATGAGCAATACTGCCTTTAAACGGAATTTCAGGCAGCTGATCGAATTTAAAGAATTGTGCATCGCTAATTTCTTCTTCCTGCAACTGTAGCTCACCACCAGCATATTCTGCCTTGAAGGCAATCATCAGGTTACTTGGAAACGGCCAAGGCTGGCTGGCCAGATACTGGATATTCTTGAGCTGCAGACCGACTTCTTCCAGCGTTTCACGACGTACTGCATCTTCCAGAGTTTCACCCACTTCAACAAAACCGGCAATCAGGCCATACATGTGGCTTTTGGTATTGCGCGCGTTTTTGGCTAGCAAAATCTCGTCTTTGCCTTTGGTAATAACAGTAATAACGCAAGGCTGTACCCGTGGATATTGACGGTAGTTGCAGGATGGGCAGACCATGGCATATTCAACAGCATGCGCTTCAGTCGCTGTACCGCAATGACTACAGAATTTATGGTTACGGCGCCATTCTAAAAGTTGTACCGCACGACTGGCCTGTTCGAATTGCTGGGTATTCCAGAACTGTAACAGCTGACGGATAGGAACCAGTTGCAAGCCTGCAGGAATTGACTCATCGGAAAGGAGGTCACGGGCAATCACCTGATCACCCGTGTGGAGTAGCAAATCACTTGCCAAGGCTTCAACCCGTGGAAGTTGAAAGTGTTGATCGACCAGCAGTTGCTGTTGTTGAAAAATATAAGCAAGTGATAATTTGGACATTAGGCAACTATTTTGAGTTTCTCACTACTGTCTAATGCTACCTGAAACATCGCCTGTAATACAGGCTGTTTGTTCTTTAAGTTATCAATCATCATATCGGCACTGGCCAGAGTGTCTAAAGCACGATGAATTTCTTCCGGACTTAATGCAATCGACAGATCAATACGGTTCTTGATGAATTCTGCAGTGGTGGTGAATGCAGTACGAACATGTTCTGCATTCAGGAACAGCATCGCGCCGCCAATCTCGCAAAACTGTACTGGAACAGGTTCGAGTGCAGTCAAGTCATGATCTTGCAGGTAATTGCTGAGAATCTGGCTGGAAAGCTCAATTAGAGCCTTAGTTTCAGTGAGTAAAGCAGCGTGTGCTTCATCCAGACGGTCCAGAGAAATATTCATGTTGTTGACGCGCAGCTGCAAGCGGCTCGAAGTGTGATGACGTTCCAGTACGCCAATCGAGTTCATGGCAGACAGAATGACATTCATCAACTGCTGGGCAAAGCTGGCATCCTGCATCATCTCCGGCTGGCTCAGTGAAGCGGCCTGACGGGTCAGGTCATGATAGGCTTCATTCAGGTTCAATACCTTGAAGATATTCGCCAGATTATTCAGTTGTGCCTGCAGTTCCTGAGTCTTTTCAGGCGTCATGTTCTGATAGTTGAACTCGATGTCATTACGAATTTGCGCCATTTCCGTGGTCACCAATTCGCTGATGGTATGCATGGTTTCAAAGTCTGGGCCATACAGATGGCGACTGAAGACCTGTAATTGCATATCGGTCAGCAGGTCATCGCCCACATTGAGCTGGCTACGGATAGATTGCGCAGTTTCATCTTCCTGACTGATACACAGGCTGAGCACATTGGCCAGATCAGCCAGCGAAGCCTTGAAACTGTCTGCCGAGCTAAAATACTGTGCCATGTTACGTTCAATGCTCACCAATGTGCGTAGGCGTGGCTCATTAATCAGCAGGTGATCAATATTGTTCAACGCGACATAGACCAGATTCCAGTACTGCTTGCTGTCATGTTGTTCTGCAAGTCCTGCCAGATAAGCCCCCACCAGTTTGATGGCTTGCAGATCCAGTTCACTTTCTTCCTGATTGATCAGCTTGTTGAGTGACAGCTTATACAGGCGGTGTACATATTGGGATTTTTCCAGACTTGGTGCTTGTGGCAGTGCAAAATCAGGGGTGACGCAATCCAGTAGCGATTCTACATGCTGGCCTTCAGTCGTCAGCGGTTTACCCAAAGCCAGTTCCAGACGGTTCAGGGTATCCAGCAAAAACTGTGGAATTTTCACTTCACGCAAACAGATAAATTCGATATAGCGTTTCAGCATGGTGGTGCCTTCACTCAAGGCGATCACTTCTTGAGTATTGACCTGCGCCGGATTCCCCATAATCTTGCGCATCAGTTCTGCTGAATATTGAGCGACTTTTGCCAGACTGGACATGTCGATGAGTGCCAGAACTTGGGCGCATTGTTCGAACTGATTTAATGCATCATCAATACCAAAAGGTAAAGTCTGGTCTTCTACCAAGGTGCTTACTGCTGATTCGACTAACTTGATCGAGTTATCAACCTCATTTTTTATTATCAGTAAAGCTGTTGGATCAAAATGTATAGAGGTTTGGTAAGACATGATCTGCACCTTTCCTGGAGTATTATCTATATATGAGCCCCGCTTTAAACTACGGGGCCTCTTTGTATTTACTATAACTGAAGAACGATAGTTTTAAACCTAAAGTATCCCCGGAAATGTAGATTTTATTTCGCGAAAAGGCAAGCAGTTCCATGTTTTTCTTCGAATTGTTTGACCCAATTCTCATGTTCCTGTAATTCCTGTTCTGACGGGAGAATCACCGGTAATTCAATTTCAACTTTGGCCATCCCTGAACGGCTGTTCTGGTCTTCAGACTGGGACAGGGCATCGATATCAAAAGACACCTGTCCACCGGTCATCGCCAGATAAACATCGGACAGGATTTCCGCATCGAGCAAGGCACCGTGGAAAGTACGGTCACGTTGTGGAATCTCGTAACGGCGCACTAAGGCATCCAGCGAATTTTTCTGCCCGGGATGCTTGGACTTGGCCAGTGCCAAGGTATCGGTGACGTCACAAACCTCGGAGAGTGCTTTAAAACCTGCACGTTTGAATTCCATATCCAGGAAGTTCATATCGAAGGTTGCGTTATGCGCAATAATTTCCGCGCCGTGTAAATAGTCAAACAGCACTTGAGAAATTTCTTCAAACAGCGGTTTGTCTTGCAGGAATTCGTCGGTGATCCCGTGGACATTCACAGAATCGCCGACCGGTGTTTTCGGATTGATATAAATATGAATCGAGCTGCCGGTCAGTTTGCGGTTAATCATTTCCAGCGCGCCGACTTCAATAATCCGGTCACCATCCTGATAATAAAAACCGGTGGTTTCAGTATCCAGAATCAGTTGTCGTGGGCCATGCAGCTGTAACTTGGCCGGTGTAATGACAATTTGCGGATGTATCTCAGTCGAGGCAGATGCGTCTGAAGATGAAGCATCTTCATTGCTGTCCGTTGCTAAAACTTCAGTCTGTACAATTTCTTCAACAGTCACTTCGATGATTTCTTCCGGCAGGTCTTCCAGCTCTTCTTCACTCTCAGCCAGATCCAGACCGAAAGGATCATCTAGCAACCAGTCGGGTTCAGATTTTTTTTTATCTTCAGACATTGAAGGGCTTTGCTTGGATTTTTTCAGGGTTTCATCAGCACCCAGATTGGCCAGCTGATCGGCCATTTCATTGCCCGGATGTCCGGCATGACCTTTGACCCAGTGCCATTCGATGTCACGTCCCTGACAGACTTCATCGAGCTTTTGCCACAGATCCGGATTTTTGACGTCTTTCCAGTTTTTCTTTTTCCAGCCGTGAATCCATTCGGTAATGCCTTGTTTGACATACTTGGAATCGGTATAGATCACCAGTTTGTCTTGCTTGTCACAGAACAGAATCCCTTCAATCGCAGCCGTCAGTTCCATGCGGTTATTGGTAGTATGATCTTCACCGCCATAAATTTTGTGTTCTTGTTGGCCATTAACAATGTACGCACCCCAGCCGCCTAAACCCGGGTTGCCGCGACAGGCGCCATCAACATAAAGTGTGATAGTGTGTGACATAGATTAAATCCGATCAAAATAGAACAAGCTGGAAGGCTTATTGTATAGCGCAAATGCAGTCGATCAATCTATATGTCCGGGATTTTTTAATTTCTTGTAACATTTAACGTGAAATCGCGGTAAATTATTGGCTTGAGTCTTCGACATGCTTCACTACAATGGCATATCTAAAAAATAAATTTATATACGAGTTGTTTGGATTTCTTTATGTATAAACCAACCGCAATTTTGTGGCAGCCGACATTACCTACATTTTTAAAATATTCTGTACTGGGAACTGCGCTTGCTTCTCTAGGACTGACGGGCTGTTCATCTACACAAAGTGCGACCCAAACAGCATCAAGCAAGCAGGTTGGATCACAATATCTGGATGCCAGCAGTCTGGATGGACTCGAAGATTTACTCTCTGCAACGGATATGCGTGCAGTCGAAGGCGACCGTTTACAGATTCTGAAACATGGTGATGTCTGGAAACGCATGACCGTAGGTTTCAAGATGGACTTAAGTGTCTGGAATCCGCGGATTGATGCGCAGCGTGGCTGGTTTATTTCACGTCAGCCTTATCTGGATCGCTTAAGTGCGCGTGCATCACGTTATTTATATTACACAGTAAAAGAAGCAGAACGCCGTGGCATGCCGACCGAGTTGGCACTGTTACCGATTATTGAAAGTTCTTATGACCCGGCAGCGACCAGTAGTGCGGCGGCAGCAGGTTTATGGCAGTTTATTCCAAGTACCGGCCGCATTTATGGTCTAAAGCAGACTTCTTTATACGATGGTCGTCGTGATGTGGTGGAATCTACCCGTGCAGCCTATGAATTTTTAGGCAGTCTGTATAACCAGTTTGGTTCTTGGGAATTGGCGCTCGCTTCTTATAATGCCGGCCCAGGCCGTATCCAGCAGGCGATTAACCGTAACAAAGCTGCAGGTCTGCCTACCGATTATTGGTCATTGAAACTACCACAAGAAACCATGAGTTACGTGCCACGTTTCCTGGCGGTTGCACAAATTATTAAAAATCCGGGCAGTTATGGGGTGAGTTTGCCACCGATTGCCAACCGTCCGCATTTCCGTGAAGTACCGGTCGGTGTTGCCAGTTTAAATGAAATTGCAGCGATTACCGGTTTGAGCCGTGCAGAACTGTATCAATTAAACCCGGGTCATCGTGGTGATCATATTGACCCTGCAAGTCCGCGCCGTATTCTGATTCCTGCTGACTTAAGTCCTTCAGTGGATGAGAAGCTGAAAAAATTATCCGGTTCAGGTGGTTTATGGGCGAGTAACACGAACAGCTTGCCGCGAAATACGACGACAGTGGTGCCCACCAGAGCTGCACCGCCAGAATTAAATACCAAAACGATTACACCTTCTAAACAGACTCCGCCAGCGGTTGTTAGTAATCAGCCTGCAACGACCGTTGCTAAAACAACGACTCCGGCTAAAGCTGCAAGTACGCCACCTGTCGTCACAGCAGCGGTAAGTACCGCGACAACGGCAAATACTGTGACCCAGACTACGAAAAAGATTTCGACGCCTAAAGGCTCATCTGCCTTGGCCAGTTTTGCGGCACAAAGTGATTTGCCAATTCCAAGTGCGCCGCGTATTCCGGTAGCTGTAACACCTGCAGCGCCAGCGAAACAGATTCAGGTCGAACCACCGATTTCGGCAGCTGAGCGTCAGCAAGTTCAGCAGGCGGTCATCGCACAGGATATTCAGAAAACTGTAGATGAAATTCTGCAGCCTGTTGCAACACCGGCAGAACAGGCCCAAGTGGTTGAAGAGCTGAAAGCATTGGCGCCGGCTGGCACAGAAATTGTTGATCCTTATGACGGTAAAATCAAGCTGACTGCCATTCAAACCAGCCTGTCTGTTGCTGAGCAGCAAGGCAAAGAGCTCACCAAAGGCTTTTCTTATCCGAAAGAAGTTGCTGACAATACCACTGCGAACTCGGTTGAAGCCAAGCTAAATCAGGGCAAAAATTACGTCAAGACGGATTCTGAAGTGGTAGTGGTTGCTCCAAAAGGAAAACGCAGTACCTATAAGGTGTTACCAGGTGATAATCTGGCAATGATTGCGGCTAAAAATGGGGTGAACTGGCGTGATGTGGCGAAATGGAACCAGATTGATCCAAATTCTCCACTGTATGTGGGCACCACCATTTATCTGTATGATGCCAAACCTGTACAGGAAGCCAGCAAAGCCAAAGAAAAGCCGGAAACTTATGTGGTTCAGGCCAATGACTCTCTGACTAGCGTAGCGACCCAGTTTGGTTTTAGCGTGAAACAACTGGCTGATTTTAATGGACTGAATAGTAATAGCGGTCTGTTTGTTGGGCAAAAGCTGTCATTGAAAGATACAGGGCAGTCCAAAGCCAAAGTTGAAGACACGAAAAAAGCTGAAACTGTCAAGGTTCAGACCAAATCCTATACAGTGAAACGTGGTGAGTATCTGAAACTGATTGCCGATCGTTATGGGCTTTCAAATGCTGAACTGGCATCCTTGACTTCAGGTCTGACTGCCGGTAGCAGTCTGATGGTGGGACAGAAAATCAATGTACCACTTCAGGAAGTTGAAGGGCTAACGGCATCTAGCCAGAAAACTGAGCAGAAGTTTGAAAATGTCAAAGTCGATCAGACTGCGACTGAAAACTATCAGGTCAAACGCGGTGAAACCCTGTATAGCATTGCCAGTCAAAGCAAGCTGAGTGTTTCTGAACTGGCTGCATTGAATGGGTTGTCTGCCAATAGTGGTTTACGTATAGGTCAGACCATCAAGATTCCAGCCGGCAGTCAGATCCCTGAAACCTATACGGTTCAAGCGGGTGATACGCTGACCGGCATTGCCGCAAAATACAATCTGTCAATGGACCAGGTGGCGAGCCTGAATGGCATGTCACGTAATGCCGGCTTGCGTGTGGGACAGCGCCTGAAACTCAGTGGTGAAGTTGCTGAACCGGTACGTGAAGTGGTTGCTGAAACTGCGACGAAGAATACAAAATCGGATTCGCATGTGGTGAAGTCAGGTGAAACCTTAAGTTCTATTGCACGTCAGTATCATTTACAACTGAAATATCTGGCAGATTTAAATGGCCTGAATACCAATAGTACGGTGCGTATTGGTCAGCGTTTAAAAATTGAGGGTGACTTTCCGGTAGATAAAAAAGTTGAAGATGTGAAAGTGGCAACTAAGCCTGTAGCTTCTAAGGCAACTGAATCCTATACCGTTAAATCAGGCGAATCCCTGAATGCAATCGCCAGCCGTTTAGGCATAAGCGTGACCGACTTGGCTCAATTAAATAATCTAAGTCCACGCGCAGGATTAAGCGTCAGTCAAACCATTCAGATTCCAAAACTGGTGACTGATTATAAAGTCAAACGCGGTGATACCTTAATCGGTCTGGCTTCACGCTATGGTATGAACAGCAATGAACTGGCGGAAATGAATGATCTCAAACCGAATACGCAATTGCGTATTGGCGATGTGATTAAAGTACCGAATTAATGAATGGATCATGAGATTCGCTCATTTATTTAAAACTTTCAGGTTTATCTGGCTAGCCCCGCTGTTCGTGAGTAGCAGTTGGGCAGCCCTGATCACCACCCCATATATCGCGCTATATAACCAGCCGAAATATGCCCAGGCCAAATCCCTGCCTTATGCCAATCCGCAAGCAACGAAAGGCGGTACGCTGATTCTGGCAGCTGATGGCAGTTTCGATAATTTAAACAGCATGAATGGCAAGGGCAATGTCACTGAAGGGGGCAACTATATTTTTGACAGTTTGCTGTCCAAGTCACTGGATGAGCCCGGTGTGTACTATCCCTTGCTGGCGGAAAAAGTCAGTTTTGACCCCAAGAAAACCGCCTTTATTATTTTTCATTTAAATCCGAAAGCACGGTTTAGTAATGGCCAGCCGGTAACTGCACAAGATGTCAAATACAGTTTTGAACTGTTTCAGACCCAGTCCAATTTTGGCCTGCAGATGTATTTGGCTGATTTAAACCGGCTGGAAGTCCTGTCACCTTTACAGGTCAAAATGCATTTTAAATCCGGACATAATCCGGAAATGGCGATGATTGTCGCGCAGATGCCCATTTATTCTAAACAGGAATGGCAAAAACGTAATTTTAAAGAATTGACGCTGAAACCGATGCTGGGTTCAGGGCCTTATGTCATTGAACACATAGATGCTGGACGTAGTATTAGCTACAAACGCAATCCCCGATACTGGGGCAAAGACTTGATGGTCAATCGCGGGCGTTATAATTTTGACCGGATCAAGTATCATTATTATCGTAGTCCTGAAATCAAGTTTGAAGCTTTCAAGTCGGGCCAATTTACCTTGCATGAGGAAAAACAGGTCAACCGCTGGGTGAAAGACTACCAGTTTCCCGCCGTTCGGCAAGGACAGGTGCAGCGTTACCGCTTTCAGCATCACAACCCGATTCCGACCCAGAGTCTGATATTCAATACCCGCCGTCAGCCTTTTGCCGATATCCGTTTCCGCCAAGCCTTGAGTTTTGCCTATGACTTTGAATGGCTGAATAAAGCCATGTTCTATGGTGAATATCAGCGCCTGAACAGCTTTTTTTCCAATAGCGAGCTTGCATCTCATGGACGGCCAGGCATTCAAGAACTGCACATTTTAAAACCCCATTTAAAGCAGCTTGATCCGGTTCAACGTCAGGCTGTACTGCAGGACTGGAAATATCCTCAGTCAGATGCCTCCGGTTTTAACCGGAACAATCTGTTAAAAGCCCGTCAATTGCTATTAAAGGCAGGCTATCGTTATCAACAGGGGAAGTTGGTCAATGCTGCGGGCCAACCGGTACAGATTGAGTTCCTGTTGCATCAGGCGGAGCAACAGCGTGATCTGATGCCATATCTACGTCATTTAAAACGCTTGGGCATTCAGGCCAGCATTCGTATGGTAGAAACCGCGCAATATTATGAACGGCTGCGGAATTATCAGTTTGATATGATTGTTGATACCATGCCGCAATCCCTGACACCGGGGCAGGAGCAGAAACAGTTCTGGGGCAGTCAGGCCGCAGCGCAGTCAGGTAATTATAATTATGCCGGTATTCGAAATCCGGCCATTGATGGAGTCATTCAGCAGGTGACTCAAGCTCAAAACCGTGAACAGCTGGTGAATAGTACCCGAGCATTAGACCGTTTACTGCGAGCAGGCTATTATCATATTCTGACTTATGGTACGGGCGAATACTGGTATGCTTACTGGAATATGTATCAGCAGCCGCAACGAAAACCTAAACTCTCCGCCGGGATTGATTACTGGTGGGTCGATGCAGAAAAGGCCAGACATGTGGCTGATTATTTCAAACAGCATTAAGCTCCAAGCCTATCAGGGAGTGCCATGAGCACTTATATTCTCAAACGTCTGTTGCTGATGATTCCAACCTTGCTGATCATTTTGCTGATCAATTTCATGGTGATCCAGCTGGCACCCGGTGGTCCGGTGGAGCAGGCGATTTATCAGGCGCAACAGGTGAATGGTTTGGCGCATACCGGATTGCAGTATCAGGGAAAGCAAGGCCTCACACCGGAGATGCTTGAGCAGATCAATACCCAGTACGGCTTTGACCAGCCGCTGCATATCCGCTTTTGGGAAATGGTAACGCGTTATGCGCAGTTTGATCTGGGGCAGAGTTTTTTCAAAGACAAGCCTGTGACTGAACTCATCTGGCAAAAATTGCCAGTATCGCTTTCTTTAGGCTTGTGGAGTACCTTGCTGATTTATCTGGTCTCCATTCCTTTAGGGATCAGGAAAGCCCGCAAACATGGCAGTCTGTTTGATCAGACCACCTCTCTAATGTTGGCCGTGGGCTATGCCATTCCAGCCTTTATTTTTGCCATTTTACTTATCGTTTTTTTTGCTGGCGGGTCTTATCTGCACTGGTTTCCCTTGCAGGGCATTCGCTCTGAAAATTTTGCTGAACTCTCATTCTTTGCGAAAATTCATGATTATTTCTGGCATATGGCCTTGCCGCTGTTGGCCATGGTGCTTGGCGGATTTGCCAGTTTGACCTATCTGGTCAAATTTTCTTTTGTGGAAGAGCTGAGCAAACAATATGTCCTGGCTGCGCGGGCCAAAGGTTTAACTGAACATGCAGTGCTGTATCGGCATGTATTCCGGAATGCCATTTTAGTGCTTATCGCAGGTTTGCCCGAAGTTCTGATCGGGGTGTTTTTCGTGGGCAACCTGTTTATCGAGATTATTTTTAATCTGGATGGGTTAGGTGTTTTAGGTTTTGAGGCGATTATCCAGCGTGACTATCCGGTGATTTTCGGTACTTTGTTTATCTTTACCTTGCTCGGTCTGATACTGCGTTTACTCAGCGATTTGCTCTATCAACTGATTGATCCAAGGATTCATTTCAGTTCACGTCGAGGATCACAATAATGTCTTCCTTGATGCAAGTACGCTGGCAACGTTTTAAGCAGCATAAGCTGGGCTTTAGCTGCTTCATTATTTTCAGTGCTATTTTCATCATTTCCTTGGGTGCAGAACTGATTGCTAACGATAAACCCTTGC
Source organism: Acinetobacter lwoffii (assembly GCF_052078135.1). GTDB lineage: Bacteria > Pseudomonadota > Gammaproteobacteria > Pseudomonadales > Moraxellaceae > Acinetobacter > Acinetobacter lwoffii_Z. The sequence goes on along the minus strand of NZ_JBQGUZ010000003.1, from coordinate 94,172 downwards.
TGGTGAAATATGATCATGCTTTTTATCTGCCCATCCTGAAATCCTATCCGGAAACCAATTTTGGTGGGGTATTTGAGACAGAAGCAGAATATAAAGATCCGGCTGTGCAGCAACTGATTGCAGAAAAAGGCTGGGCGATCTGGCCCATCATTCCGTTTTCCTATCAAACGCCAAATTTTGAACTGGCTGAACCGGTGCCATCGCCCCCGAGTGCGCAAAACTGGCTGGGAACAGATGATCAGGGCCGTGATGTTCTGGCACGGATTCTATATGGTTTAAGGATTTCATTACTGTTTGGTTTTGCTCTGACTTTATTGTCTGCGGTGCTGGGAATTTTAGCAGGGGCAATTCAGGGTTATTATGGTGGATGGATTGACCTGATCGGGCAACGCATACTCGAAGTCTGGAGCGGTTTGCCGATGCTGTTTATGGTGATGGTACTGGTCAGTCTGTTTACCCCGAGTATTTACTGGCTGTTTCTGATCATGCTGTTATTTGGCTGGACCACACTGGTGAGTATGGTGCGCGCTGAGTTTTTGCGCGCCAGAAATCTGGAATACGTCTGGGCAGCAAGAAGTATCGGGGCCGGGGATAGACGGATCATGTTCAAACATATTCTCCCCAATGTGATAGGTTCTAGCCTGTCACAGTTACCTTTTATGCTAACCGCCAATATTACTGCACTAACAGCGCTGGATTTTTTAGGGTATGGTTTGCCACCTGATTCGGCATCCCTAGGGGAACTCTTGCTTCAGGCCAAAAACAACTTAAATGCGCCGTGGCTAGCATTGTCGGGATTCTTTAGTTTGGCCATTGTACTGAGTTTGCTGATCTATATGGGAGAAGCAGTACGGGATGCTTTTGATCCAAGAAACTAAATCACAAAAATCTTTAACCATGAAAAAATAAGCAGATAAAATTGTGTAAATTTGACAAGACTGATTGTCAATTGTTCTGGCTTACGTTATAAACGAGTACAAAATAAAAGTAACGTATCAGGACAGATCATGACTCAATTGGCCCATTCCATTCAAATTCGCAATACCACTTTCAAAAATCGCATCATCAAAGGTGCCATGAGTGAAGCACTGGCCAATGATGCCGGCCAACCCAATCAGGCGCATTTCAAGTTGTATGAAGCATGGGCCGAAGGTGGCTTGGGTTGTGCTATTACGGGTAATGTCATGGTGGATTATCGTGCCAAGAATGAACCGGGGGTCGTAGTGGTAGAAACAGAACGCGATCTGGCGCAGCTCAAAGTCTGGGCCGACGTAGGCAAACAGCATGGCATGGTACAACTGGTCCAGTTGTCGCATCCGGGCCGCCAGTGTCCCAAGGGCCTGAATCAAGAAACGGTTGCCCCGTCCGCAGTCCCATTTAGTCCGGCTTTGGCAATGAGCTTTGGAACCCCGCGGGAACTGCGTGAAGATGAAATCCTGGATATTATCCAGCGCTTTGCCACTTCGGCTGCTATCTGTGAACAAGCAGGATTTGAGGGGGTGCAGTTGCATGGGGCACATGGTTATCTGATTAGCCAGTTTCTGTCACCGCTGACCAATAAGCGTCAGGATCAATGGGGTGGTAGTATTGAGAATCGCACCCGTTTCTTGCTGCAAACCTATCAGGCTGTTCGTGCTGCGACTTCGGAAAATTTTATTATTTCAGTCAAGCTGAATTCAGCTGATTTCCAGCGCGGTGGTATTAGCGAAGAAGATGTCATTTATGTCTTTAAGGCGATGGACGCTGCAGGCATTGATATCATTGAAGTGTCAGGTGGTAGCTATGAAGCACCTGCGATGGCCGGCGTGAAAGCAGACAAGCGCAAGGCCTCGACCATTGCTCGTGAAGCCTATTTCCTCGATTTTGCCGAAAAAATCCGTCAGGAAGTGAAGTGCCATATCATGGTCACTGGTGGATTCCGAACTGTTGAAGGCATGAATGCCGCGCTTGACAGTGGTGCTTGTGATTTTGTCGGGATTGCACGTCCCTTTGCGGTAGAACCTGACTTGGGCAATCGTCTGGTTGCAGGGCATGATGTACGTTATGCGGTTGAGAAAATTAAAACCGGTATTCCAATGGTCGACAAAATGGCGATTATGGAAATCATCTGGTATGCCGCGCAGTTTAAAGAAATTGCCAAAGGCAAGCAGCCTAATCCAAAGCTGTCACCACTAAAGGTCTTTTTGCAGTATCTGAAAGGCAATGTCAAAGCGGTGATCAAGGGACAATTAAACTCGCGAAAATCGGCTTAATCTTTATTAAAAAACCGGACACTGCAAATGTCCGGCTTTTTAATTTCTGGCACTTAGGGGTGCTTTAGGAATAATGCATCGCCTGGGTCTGAAAAGGAAATAATAACTGGCTTAACTGACGAGTCGCCCATAAACCAATTTCAGTATGATGCATATGCGGTGCAGTATAAGGAATCAGTAAATCAATTTTCTGTTCCGCACCTTCACAGCGCATGAAGCGACTTTTTAACTGATTCAAGCGCTGCTGGTCCATACGGCTCATTGCAGGTTCAATTTTTGCCTGTGATGGGGTTGCACTACGTGAGGACAGGCGAGTTGCCAAGCCTGCGCCCTGAATCCAGTCTTTAATAATCTGTTTTTCGGTCGCATTAAAGACCCCAAACATTTTACCTTCCGGATGATCTATCATTTTCCAGAAACGGCTTTGCTCCACTGGTGCATCTTTTACGATCCAGCCTTTGTCAATCATGACCTGCAAAAACTCGGCAATCTGGGCAGGATCGGATAACCAGTCATTGATGGTCTTACCACTAAACTGGCATTTCTGATTATGAATATATTGACCAATCAGCGCTTTATTCTGGAACACTTTTAAAGCCATCTGTTCAATATCTAGTTCCTTGATGATTTGGGAAGAACTTCTACCCAAGTCATTTAGAACATAGCCTTTTTTAATCAGTTCAAGATAAATTTGTGGATCTTCAGCTTGATTAAAATGCTGGATAAACGCTTGCAGGGATTTCTGCGCATGACCATTGTGAACATTATCAATAGTAATGTGCACATTGAAATAATGCGGATCGATACCCAGTTCAGCCAGTTCATAATTGGTGATTAACAGATGTAGCGGTAACTGTTCATAGCCGAGATTAAAGCCAATGACCAAAGGTAAATATTTGGCTGGGGCATAAGCTAGTGCTAGCTGTACGGCAGCCTGTTCGTAGTAACTGTCATCCAAATGCTCGGCGTAACTGTTCAGCTCATAATGACTCAACAGGTCCTGATACATGGTGACATGATTGGCACGCGGATGCCCTAAACCAAGCTCTTCGAGATAGATGTAAATCAAATCTTTTAGCTCGGGCTGATTACAGTTTGGCACGGTCGAATATAACCAGGCACCATCGACCAGTTTGACCGGTGCAACTTTCGCCAGGAATTCGAAAGCATGAGAAACCGTTGGAAAATATTCCCGAGGTTGCTGCTGTTTCCGGCGATTGACATAGGTCTGGAAAGTGGCACAAATCTGATGATGTTGTTCTAAAAGATGCTGTTCAACCTGTGCAGGCTGATCTAACCATCCAAGTGTATCAATATCTAAATTTTTAATCAGATGGCTCAAATAAGATTCGGCTTTTTCGGTTTTGGTATATGTCGAAATTTCAGTATCTTGAAAAAAGTCGACCCAATCCTTAAAGCTTTTAATTTGATAATTATGATTTTTATTTGGCGATAAAGGTAAACTTAGCTCTGTGCTGACGAACATAATCTGATCCTTGCAGATTTCTCTTGATTTACCTTAACGTGCCCTCTAAAAGCAGGGTGTTGAATTTTTGTTCTAATTTATTGGTGTATTGCTTTAAATGAAAATGAACGGATATTTCTATGCATAGAAATGTTAAAACAATACAAATTGTAAAATTAAGAATGGGATGGCAGCCCCCAGAAAGAGAGCTAGATTTGAACGAATGATAAAAACAAGGTTTAAAGTTTTCAGAAATAAAATTTGCAAGATAAAAAAAGCCCGAGTCGCAATGCTCGGGCTTTTTGTTGAGATGTTGCCATCTCGAATATGGCGTCCCTACGGGGATTCGAACCCCGGTTACCGCCGTGAAAGGGCGATGTCCTAGGCCTCTAGACGATAGGGACAGTACAGAAGATAAATTTTAAAACCGCTACTTTTAGCTTGAAGTAATGGCGTCCCTACGGGGATTCGAACCCCGGTTACCGCCGTGAAAGGGCGATGTCCTAGGCCTCTAGACGATAGGGACTTAATAAAATGTACTTCTGAAAATTGGCGTCCCTACGGGGATTCGAACCCCGGTTACCGCCGTGAAAGGGCGATGTCCTAGGCCTCTAGACGATAGGGACGTTTCAGAGGTGGGCGTATAATAGGGTGAAAACAGGGGGGTGTCAAACGCATTTCCATAAAAAAAATGATTTTCTGGGTTGAGTGCATAAATTTAAAACAATCTAGAGAAAATACTGGAAAATTACATGGTTTAAGCTGGATTTTTAAGCAATTCCAGAATTGCTTCTACTACCTGCGGATGGAGTAAATAGCCGGTAATATCATGCGGGCGGTGAATATGGGTACGAATGCCGTGGTTAATAATTGCGGGTTGAAACTGAAATGGCGGTTGTGTAAGAGGAAAGGCGGTAAGAAAATCATCAGTTGAATAAAAATTTATCCAGTCGCCTGTAATTGCTGCAGGTCGTACAATGGGTTGCGGTAAATGTGACTGGATCACCTGAAAGGCTAGTGGCGATCCTAAAGTAATAAAACGCTGTACATTCAGTTCAGGATGTTGGATGAGATAGTTATAGGCAATCACACTGCCCAGAGAATGAGCAATCACAATACAAGGTTTGCGACCATTCAATTGCCGGGCAATCCGCTCATGAACTTCCTTCATGAAAGCAGGATTGTCGAGATACAGATAGGTTTCAATCAGAAATTTCTGAAGCAGGCTCCGATGCAGACTGGGAAAATAATTCAGCAATAATACAAAGTCTCGCAGTGCAACATTTTTGCTTAGCGTAGTAATAAATTTGAATTTCTGTTTGAAATCCATCGGCTCATTCAGATGAAGCTGAGGAAGATCTGAAATCACGGGCTTGCGCCAGCCAGGACGTGGAACTGGTGCAGGAAGCTGAGGATGGACAGGTTGACGGAAACGAAAGCTGGGCCATTGCTTGGGCATCAAGGTTCCAGCATTCAGGATGTTGCGAACGTTATAGTGTGAAAGCAAGTCTCCATAAAATGGAATGTGAATGTGACGTCGTAAATAACTGAATCTGGCATCATGACGGTGTTTGCGAATGCCTTTTTGAAGTATATGCAGCCAGCGCTGGCGAATCGATGCAGCACTGTGATGTTGCTGGTTCATTCCATGAATAAAAATAACTTTCATCGATACCTCACGGAGGTCGATCTATATATTCACAGTATAGAGAAAATTGCGGCAAGCCAAGCTGCACTTTTTGTGGCGTTAATGTGTAAATTATCTTTGATAAAACAATCATTAACAGACATCCGTATATTTATAAAAAAGGCAGAAAAAGCAGTAAATTGGTAGGTCTGGATGAAAGATTTTACTGAATAGAAGAAGAATATGAATGGAACGGTAAAAGTTGAATTTAGAGTTTGACGTGAGTCTTATAGCAATTCCAGTAGCGCTTTAATGACGTCTGGATGCTGAATATAACCATCAATATCATGCAGATGATAGATGGAGGTATGAATCTCCTGATTAATAATCGCCGGCTGAAACTGTAAGGGTGGTTCTGATAATGGAAAGGTAGTCAGAAAATCATCGCTACAATAGAAATTTATCCAGTCGCCTGAAAGTGCAGCAGGTCGTACAATCGGTTGAGGCAGATGAGCCTGGATGACCCGAAATGCCAACGGTGATCCAAGAGTAATAAAACGCCTGATATTCAGCTCCGGATGCTGAATCAAATAATTATAGGCAATCACGCTGCCAAGCGAATGTGCCACCAGAATCTGTGGCCTGCTGCTATAGAGTTGATCATGAATGCGGCGGTGAACTTCCTGCATAAAATGTGGGTTGGCCAAATAAAGATAAGTTTCCAGCAAAACTTATGCAAAAAGCTGGCATGTAAGCTGGGAAAATAATTGATGAGTACCGCAAAATCCCGCAAGGCAATATCTTTGCTTAATGCTGTAATGAATTTCAGTTTTTGATTGAAATTCAGGACATCATCAATATTCGACTGCGGGACGTCACAAATTTGATAGGTACACTGGTCTGGTGGCGATGCCGGTTGCAGCTGTGCGGGATGTAAAAAAGGGAAATGCGGCCACTGTTGCGGCATCAGGGTGCTGGCATTCAAGACGTTATGAAAATGATGCCGAGAAAGTAAATCGCCATAAAAAGGGATACGGATATGCCGTTTTAAATAAGTAAAACGGGCTTGCTGTTGTAGGTTTTTCTGAAGGCCTGTTTTGAAGAGATGCAGCCAATGTTGACGTAATGAAGTAGCCGTATATTGTTGCTTGTTCATGCTGTGAATAAACACAATTTTCATCGACGCACCCTTAAGGCTGCCCACTATGGTTATAGTATAGATAAAAAAAGAGCGGCCGGAGCCGCTCTTTTAAAACTGATGATTAAGACTTGTTGTGATAAAAGGCATAATAACTTGCATAACACGCTGCAATAAATAACAGACAGCCTACGAAGCTGATACGCATTGATGGATCAAAGACCATACTGATACAGGTAATAAAACAGAACACAAAGCCCAGGATTGGCACAATCGGGAACAATGGTGCAGCAAAGCCCAGTTCTTTGGTCGTATGACCCTGTTTATACCACTGACGACGGAAGTTGAACTGGCTTAAGCAGATACTCATCCAGACCACCACCATGGTAAACGCCGCAACGCCCAGCAAGTTGGTAAAGATCGTCTCTGGCGCAAACTGTTCAGACAATAAACCTGGTAATGCACCCAGCATGGTCACCATGACTGCAATATACGGTACACCGCGAGCATTCAGTCTTGAGAATACGGCAGGCAACTGTTTGCTGTATGACAATGACCACATCATACGTGAAGCAGCAAATAAGCCCGAGTTGGCAGCAGACAACAACGCAGTGATAATTACAAAGCGGATGATGTCTTCAGCATATGGGATACCAATGTGCTGGAATACGGTTACGAACGGACTGCTACTCACGCCTTCAGCGGCTAAGCCTGCTTCCTGATGCGGAAGTAATGCCGTCACCACGATAATGGTACCCACAAAGAAAATTAATAAGCGGAAAATCGCAGTATTAATCGCTTTAGGAACATTTTTCGCAGGATCTTCAGTTTCACCGGCAGCAACACCAATCAGCTCGGTACCAGAGAAGGCAAAGTTCACGATCAGCATCGTAGCAAAAATCGGAAACAGACCTTCAGGGAACCAGCCCTGTGCAGTCAGATTGGTAAATAAAGGCGCAGCTTCATAGCCTTGATAGCCCAGAACACCAAAGATGGCCAATAGACCTAAAAGAATAAAAGCAACAACCGTGACCACTTTTACCAGTGCCAGCCAGAATTCGGATTCGGCAAACCAGCGGGTAGAAATCATATTTAGACTAAATACGAATACACCAAAGATAATGGTCCATAACCACATGGAAATGTCAGGGAACCATTCCTGCATCAGCAAGGCCGCTGCAGTAAATTCAGTTCCGAGAGTGACCGACCATGTCAGCCAGTATAACCAGGTGATGGTATAGCCTGTGCCTGGTCCAATATAACGTTTGGCATAAGCGCCAAATGAACCAGATTCTGGCATATGAACGGCAAGTTCGCCCAAACATAGCATCACCATGTACGCGATAATACCGCCCAGGAGATAAGCGAGAATGGCACCTACAGGCCCCGTTTGTGCAATGACTTCACCCGACCCTAAGAATAGGCCTGTTCCGATTGCGCCACCAAGCGAAATCATGACCAGATGTCGAGTACTCATAGCGCGTTTTAAAGGCGCAGAATTGCCCTGATGCGTAGCATCATTCGGAGATGAGTGCATAGGAAATAAGAAATACTTCAAAGGAATGAAGCGAGCTATTGTAGTGAAAAACTACAAATCTGCAATCGAATAATGGTAATTTCGAATAAGGTCTGATCGTATGAGATCAATAGATGGCGTCCCTACGGGGATTCGAACCCCGGTTACCGCCGTGAAAGGGCGATGTCCTAGGCCTCTAGACGATAGGGACGTTGCGAGGTGATGCGTATATTAAGGACTAAGCCGGGTTTTGTCAAAAGGGTTTTTGCTAAAATTCATTTAACAGTTTAAACATTAGGCAAAACAAAAACTTTATTTTATTAAAATGTTATTTTCTGAACAGATTTCAAGACTATAAAAAATAAATATTTGAAAAGATCACTAAAACTTAGTGATCTGGAGTTTGATATTGCTCAGGCTGAGAGTTTTCAGCTGGGGTTGATACTGTCTCAGTCTCCGCAATGTTGTCATCATCACGGTTGACGATATAGAGATATAGCGCGGACGGGGCTAAAATCAGTAAAACCAGTAAGATCTTTTTTAACATGATACAAAGGCAAAATATGAAATCGCATTAATTATAGCCTAAGCAAATTAAAAAGAGCAGCAGCATGTACCTATTCAGGCTCTAGAATTTAAAAGTAACATCTGCAATAAATTGGCGGCCGATTTCAGTCATTACACGTGGTCTATCATTTGAGGTCGAGCCTGTTGTATAGGTATTCACGCGGTTGGTGACGTTGTTAATGATTAAACCAAAAATTGCCCTTAAATCTTTTGAAATTTCCCAATCATAGGTGGTGCGCATATCCCATGTAAATTTTGGTTTAATTTCAGAGGCTAAATAGGTGTCAAGCAGTTCACCTTCATACTCGACTTTGTCATTTTTATTGGAGACTACAACCATATCATCGTAACTGTTTTTATAGCTAAAGAAGTTTGAAATACGTACAGGCAGTGTATCGAATGTAATATCCCAGTTTACTCGTGCGGTCCATGGTTGGTTAAAGTTTGGGGCAGGGCGGTCTGACCAACGGATAATTTGACCATCATAAGAGACCCATTCATCTTGAGTGGCTTGATCATAGGCTGAAGTGTAATCTACATAACTGCGGAAGACTTCACTGTAGTCAAATCCCAAGGCAAATAAATGTTGGCTATCCCCCAGTGCGATCGGTTGACGATTTTTAAGTGTTAAGGCGTAGATGTCAGCTTTGCCACTTCCATCATTGTTATATTCGTAGAAGAATTTTGATCCATCTAAAGGAGTAACTTTAGTTTTTGATATTTCATCCTGATATTTACGATTGACCCATTTTAGCCCTAGATCCCAATTCTGGATTTGTGTATTCAGGCCTAAAACAGTCTCGTCACTGAAAGGGGTATTGAGCGCTGAACTACGCGCACCGCTGGATAGTGCAGTTTGTGTTTCTACCCAAGTCGCATGTGGGTTTTCACGTGACAGTTTGTAGAGCAAATCATTTTGAATTTCATTCAGCTCTGTACCTAAAGTTTGCTGACCATAGTAGCGATTCCACCCAGCGGATAAATGCAATTGATCATTACTAAAGGGTTTGTAAGAGAGACGACTGCGAGGGGAAATATTGATATTACTACTCAAAGAGTCATAATCAGCACGAACACCAAGGCGTGTTGAAAATTGATCATTCCACTGAATATTATCTTCAATAAATATATTTAGGCGATCTTGCTGAGCTTTGATATCACCAGCTTTGTACAGAGTCCCACCAGCGATATATTGTCCATTCCAACCATTTATAGTTAGTTTCTCATCACAATATGGGTCACTTTGAAGGCAGGTAGTATCTTTGCCAAGTTCTTTTAAGTTGATCTTTGTCGCGAGTAAAACATCCTCGACTCGTTTCCACGCAACATTAGCATGGCTATAACCCGTACCTATAGTCATGTTGTGTTGGGATTGACCAAGTTTAAAAGGGTCTATATTCGCTTGTAGGTCATAGGAAAGGACGTCTTGGCGTTGTTCAATCTCTCCCATGATGGCGCCCTCTCGAACTACATCGGTATTATTCCAATCTTTACTTCCTTTGGCGTAGTACCAATGCATACTGTAGTTATTGTCAGCAATACGTTGTGTCGCCGAGTTTTGGAAATTAAGTTTGTGTACGAGAGTACCTAAGTTGAAGCGATGTTCAAGTTCCGAGAACAGAGTAAGTGTTTCGGTTTCAGTAGTACTACCTGAATCACGATTGCTGTCCACATAACTTAAGCTATCGAGCAAACCATAATCGAAACCAAACTTCGCTTTGGTTGAGGCGTTTGGTGTATAAAATAATGTTGCACCAAGATTTGAGATATGTCGTTCTTGATCAATTGTTTTAGGTGTTTCAAAGCCACTTTTGACTGGAATAATGGACTCTCGTTGAGAAGCATAAGCATTAAAGCCCCAATCATTCGAGAGCTTCCCATAAATATTGGTGCTTACACCTTGTTTGGTATATTCCTTTTGGTAGTCATCTGTAGGTTCTTCAAATTTACTTTCTTCTAAAGGTGAAATTGAGTTGTAGCGAGCCCAATCACTTTCAGTGTAATCGTAAGTGATAGAACCGTGAATTTTACCTATCTCTGTTTGCGGTGCACATGTTTTAGCATTTACAACCCCACCTGTGAATTGACCATAAGCGGCAGACACATTGCTATCTAATACTTCAAGCTCACAAAGTAGGTCAGTGTTCACTGCCATAGCTTGTGCGCCAGTCCCAATATCTTGAAATGTATTTATGTTTGAATTTGCTGGATTAATAAGTAGGTTGTTGGAAACACCATTCACAATGAAATTGTTTTGGAAGGTTTGTGCACCATTAATTGAGATTTCGGCAGGTTTAATTTCACCTTGAGAACCTGCTGCAAGTTGTGACTGACTAAACTGCACATTCGGATTCACTTTTAAAAAATCGGTAATGTTCTTTGAGCTATTTGGCGTACTTTCTAAATCTTCTTTTGAATAAACTGTTTTTCCCACTTCATTTGCTTGCTGAGCTTCGATAATAATCGTGCTGAACTTAACCGTAGCTTCCTTGAGGATGGATTCTTGATAATTTGATTCTTCTGCAAAACTAGATGTTGATAAAGCTGTTAGAACCGCAATAGAAAGTGGGGAATAAGCAAAACGCATGAGAAGGGTTAAATCTGCGAAAGATAATGGAAGTGATTATCATTAACTTAGAGTAGGTAATCAATAGTAATGAGAATTATTTTCATTAATTAATTGATAAAAGTGTAGGACTTGAGCAGCTTAAGATGCTGATCAAAGAAATATAAAGAAGAGAAAAAATAGATGGCGTCCCTACGGGGATTCGAACCCCGGTTACCGCCGTGAAAGGGCGATGTCCTAGGCCTCTAGACGATAGGGACGTTTAGAAGATGGCGGTATCTTATTGATCCGCCACCAGAGTGTCAAGCAGGTGAGGTGCGAGTTTGTTTAAAATATAGCAAAACAGTTCAGCGGTCTTCTGCGTATCATATAATGCAGAGTGTGCTTCTTTGCCATCAAACTCGATTCCAGCCTGAATACAGGATTTTGCCAGTACGGTTTGACCAAACATCACCGCGCTTAAAGTCACTGTATCGAAGACAGAAAAACTATGAAACGGGTTCTGGTTTTTGGTTCCGGTACGCGCAATCGCGGCCTGAAGAAAACCTAAATCGAAATGTGCATTGTGTCCGACTAAAACTGCATGGGTACAATTTTGCTGGCGACGCACTTCATTCACCGATTTAAAAATGCGCTTGAGTGCAGTTTTCTCATCTTCGGCCATGGCGATTCGCATTGGATTAGAAGGATCGATCCCAATAAACTCCAGCGAACGTCGGTCGAGGTTGGCTCCCTCGAAAGGATTGATATGTGCATGGTAAGCTTGACCCGGCACAAATTGACCCTCCTCATTATAAACAATCGGAATGGCCGCAATTTCCAGCAATGCATCAGTCTGCGCATTAAAACCTGCAGTCTCGACATCGACAACTACAGGTAAGAATCCACGAAAACGTTGACCAATGATTGGGAGCGTTTCATTTGTCACACTTTTCTCCATTGAATGGTTTTACCAGCATACAGTGGGATAATCTGTTCACCATCCAGATAGTCTAAACTTTCAGGGATTACTTGATCTTCTTTAACCAGGGTAATGGTATTGGTATTACGTGGCAGGCCATAGAAGTCTGCACCAAAATGGCTGGCAAAACCTTCCAGGCGTTCAATTTTACCCACCTGATCAAATGCCTGAGCATACAGCTCAATGGCAGTCGGCGCACTATAACATCCTGCACAGCCACACGCATTTTCTTTTGCATTTTTTGAATGCGGCGCGCTATCTGTTCCCAGGAAAAATTTAGGATTACCGCTGGTTGCGACTTCCAGCAAAGTTTGCTGATGCGTTTGACGTTTTAAAATCGGCAAGCAGTAGAAATGCGGCTTGATCCCACCAACCAGCATGTCATTGCGGTTAAACAATAAATGTTGCGGCGTAATGGTTGCAGCGACATTACGGTCTTGCTCAAGTACAAAGTTTGCTGCTTCGCTGGTGGTGATGTGTTCGAGCACCAGTTTCAGCTTGGGAAATTGTCTGAGTAAGGGAGCCAGCACTTCATCCAGGAAACGCTTTTCACGGTCAAAAATATCGACATGATTATGCGTCACTTCACCATGTAGCAATAAAGGCACTTGGTGTTCTTCAAGCTGTTCAATTACGCCGTAGACTTTGCTCATATCGCTCACACCACTATCGGAGTTGGTGGTCGCACCCGCAGGATAGAGCTTGATGGCATTGACATGCGCAGATTCTTTGATCTTTTTAACTTCACTTGCCGGGGTGTTGTCAGTGAAATACAGCACCATACGCGGGTCGAAATTTACCCCTTCAGGCACATGTGCCATGATACGTTCACGGTAAGCATTGGCCTCTTCGACGGTTTTTACGGGTGGCACCAGATTTGGCATGCAAATGGCACGAGAAAACTGCTTGGCTAAATCGGGAACGGTACGTTGAAGTGCTAAACCATCACGCAGGTGAACGTGCCAATCATCTGGCTGGAGAATCGTAATCGTATTCAAGGCAAATTCAGTCGAACAAATAAAACAAATGATAATCCATCTATAGTAAAAATGGTAACGAGAAAGCGCTACAAAATAAGGGATATGTATAAATTAATTTTAAAAAGTATGTTATTTTAAAATTAATAAAAAAATTACATAAATACTTGGCAATGGAATACAAGTACAATCTAGCGAAATTGCAAGATGATAAAGAAGACATAGAACAACTGATTACACGGCAAAGCCAGCGTGTAGGCCCGGTCTTCCCTCAAAATCTGGAACAAGAATTCTGGACCAAAAATCTGGAACGCGCCCGCAAACATGTCGAAAAATATGTGTGGGCTGGAGTACTAGCCTATTTCCTTTTTTTGGTGGTGATGATTCCCACAGATTACTGGAGCATCAGCAAAGAATATTTCGTACATGATTTTGTCCTGTGTATGTTGGGCTTGCTCAATGGCGGCGTGTCGCTAATTATCTTTTATATGTTCTCGTGCTTACCCAAGATCAAGCGCTTTTTTCCTCAGGCTTCGATGCTGTTGGTATTCTGGGTACAGGTGTCAATTTCATGTATCACCATGTCGATTAAAACTGATGCCTTGCAGCATCAATCCATGGCGATAGTCACGATCGTATATATCCTGGGTTATGTTCTGACCGGTATTAAGCCGATTCAGATGCTGGTCACCGGATTACTCGCTGCGGCAACTACTATTCTTGTATTGTTTAGCCTTTCAGTTGAATTTAATCCTATGGTTTTTGGCCGGATTTTAATTGGAAGTTGCTTGCTGGGTTATGTGATTAGCCATATGATTTTTGCCCGTGAACGTGTGATTTTTCTCTATAGTATTCGCGCCAGAATCAGTGAGCAGATCCAGCGTATTCATACCAACGAATTATTACATTTGAGTCAGTACGATGAACTGACCAAAATTTCCAATCGACGGACTTTTGATGAGACGCTGCAAGTGCATTTCGAAAGTGCACGCCGTGAAGAAACGGCATTAGCGATTCTGTTTATCGATGTGGATTTCTTTAAGAATTACAACGATTTTTATGGGCATCAGAAAGGTGATGACGTCATTTCGACTATTGCCAAAACCATCAAAAATGCGATCCGTCATATGGACTTTGTCGCACGTTATGGTGGGGAGGAGTTTGTAGTGCTCTTGCCAGAAACAGATGCACATGGTGCTTATGCAGTGGCTTCAAATATTTTTAAGGCGATTGACCGTCTGGAAATTCCACATGAAAAATCCTCGGTTGCGAAATATATCACCATCAGTTTAGGCATTACCGTCTATCGTGGTGAAGATGATATTGATAAAGACGCCTTATTGGGAATCGCGGATCAGGCGCTATACCGCGCCAAACAGCTTGGACGCAATCAGATTTATTATCAGTCCATTCGTTCAGTGAATTCAGATATTGCAAATGGCTAGATATTTTTAAAATGAATAGAACAATCATCAATAAAAAACCGCTCATCAGGAGCGGTTTTTTATGCAACTTAAATGACTAAAACTTAGTTTTTGTCTTTCAGTTGTGGCACTGCAGATGCTGAACCAACTGCGAGTAAACCAGTCTCTGTATAGATGCCCAGTTTAGCACGAGTATCCGTGATGTCGAGGTTACGCATGGTCAACTGACCGATACGATCCATCGGCGAGAACATAGAATCACCTTTCTCCATAGTCAAACGCTCAGCTTCATAAGTGAGGTTCGGAGATTCAGTATTCATAATGGTGTAGTCATTACCACGACGCAGTTCGATCGTTACAGTACCGGTAACTGCTTTAGCGACCCAACGCTGTGCAGTTTCACGTAGCATAAGCGCTTGAGAATCGAACCAGCGACCTTGGTAAAGCAAACGACCTAAACGTAGACCGTTAATACGGTATTGTTCAATCGTATCTTCGTTATGAATACCCGTTACCAGACGCTCATAAGCGATGTGAAGCAGCGCCATACCCGGAGCTTCATAGATACCGCGAGATTTCGCTTCGATGATCCGGTTTTCGATTTGATCCGACATACCTAGACCGTGACGGCCACCGATGCGGTTCGCTTCAAGAATGAACTCAACTGGATCTTCAATGCGTTGACCGTTAATGGCAACCGGGAAGCCTTCTTCAAAAGTAATCGATACTTCTTCAGCTTTTACTTCTACGTCATCTTTCCAGAATGCAACGCCCATGATTGGCTCAACGATTTTGATGCCTGCATTCAGGTATTCAAGATCTTTGGCTTCGTGTGTCGCACCCAGCATGTTTGAGTCAGTTGAATAGGCTTTTTCTTTTGACATTTTATAGTCAAAGCCATTGTCGATCAGGAACTGTGACATTTCTGCACGGCCGCCCAGCTCGTCAATGAAGGTTTGGTCTAACCAAGGCTTGTAAATTTTAAGCGCAGGATTGGTCAACAAGCCATAACGGTAGAAACGTTCAATGTCATTGCCTTTATAAGTCGAACCGTCACCCCAGATGTTAACGTCATCTTCTTTCATGGCAGTTACAAGCATGGTGCCAGTTACTGCACGACCCAATGGCGTCGTGTTGAAATAAGGCATACCACCTGTAGAAATATGGAACGCGCCACATTGAATTGCAGCAATACCTTCTAATGCAAGCTGTAAACGGCAGTCGATTAAACGTGCTTTTACTGCGCCATAAGCTTCAGCTTTTTTTGGAATCGCATCGTAATCGTCTTCGTCTGGCTGACCCAAGTTAGCTGTGTAAGCATAAGGTTCAGCGCCTTTTTGTTTCATCCACAAAAGAGCAGCAGAAGTATCTAGACCACCAGAGAAGGCAATACCAACTTTTTTACCTACTGGGACATTCTGCAAGATAGTTGCATTATCAGACATTGTTCATCCTAATGATATGAAATAGGCACGCCAGAATTGGTGGCCTGAAAAAATACATATTGCATCAATTGTATCATTAATTTATTTAGGTTTGCTTTAGAAAAGAAAAACTCGTTTTTAAAATCTCTATTCAATAGGCTTAAATAATCATAAATCGCACGATTTTCACCAGAATCCTGCTGAAAACGGAAGAAATTGGTTATATTCAGCCGAATAAAGTTAAAAATCAGATAAAACAGGAATAAAAGCATGGCGACTCGCATTCCACCTTTACCTAATTTAAATCCTAAAGCTAAGAATGAAACGCTGGCACTGTTACATGGGATTTATGCCGGCCTGATTGGTTTTAGTACAGTGCTGTTTTTATATCTTGAATATCAGCAATCCAGTATTTCCATGCTGAGTTTAGGTGTGGTGCTGCTGCTTTTAGGCTTGCTGATGTTTTTTAATATACAGGCCAGTATCAAGGTGAAGCAGGGCAATGGTTCAGGACGGACTTTATCCAGAGTGATGGCAATCCTCATGCTGTTCAGTTTTCCGATTGGGACAGTATTGGGTGCGATTGCATTATGGAAATCCAGTGCAAGGCAATGGCAGCAATAATTTAATTGCGAAGGTTCGATATAAATATGCCACCAATTGGTATTTGTGCCTGAGAATGCAGACCTGATAGTCATAAAAAACTCCTAAAAATCAGTTAAAGTACCTTTATAAGATTTAAGCTATTAGCCAAATAAAAATCAGGGATATGTTATGACTACGACGCGCTATGCCAATATTTTAAAACCACTTCATCTGGGTTTCACCACCATTAAAAACCGGGTGGTAATGGGATCGATGCATACTGGTCTGGAAGATCGCTTTTATAATTATCCTAAACTGGCAGCTTATTTTGGCGAACGTGCAAAGGGTGGTGTGGGTCTGCTGATTACAGGTGGAATATCGCCAAACCGTCAAGGCTGGCTGTTGCCGGCGGGCGGTACCATGAATACCTTGGGCGATATTGCACCACATCGTCTGGTGACACATGCAGTGCATAAGCATGGTGCTAAAATTCTTTTACAGATTCTGCATGCCGGACGTTATGGCTATCAGCCTTTTGTGGTTTCGGCCAGCCCGATCAAATCACCAATTTCTCCTTTTAAACCGCGTGAAATGTCAGATAAACAGATCCTGAATACCATTCAGGATTATGTGAAAACTGCCATCATTGCCAAAAAGGCTGGCTATGATGGCGTGGAAATCATGGGTTCTGAAGGCTATTTGCTGAATCAGTTTTTAAGTCGTCATGTCAATCAGCGTATTGACTGTTGGGGCGGCCCGATTGAAAACCGGATGCGTTTTGCCGTAGAAATTGTTAAAGCGATTCGCGCTGAAATTGGTGAGAAATTTATTATCTGTTTCCGTTTGTCACTTCTCGATTTGGTACATGATGGCAATACCATGCAGGAAGTGATTACCGTAGCTAAAGCTTTGGAAAAGGCAGGAATTACTTTGCTCAATACCGGGATTGGCTGGCATGAAGCACGTATTCCAACTATTGTGACTTCCGTGCCTCGAGCTGCTTTTGTCGATTACACTTCTGAAGTTAAGAAACATGTTTCGGTGCCGGTGATTGCCTCTAACCGGATCAATATGCCAGACACTGCCGAGGCGATTCTGGCCTCTGGTCAGGCAGATATGGTACAGATGGCACGTCCACTTTTGGCCGATGCTTTCTGGGTCAACAAAACCGCAACCAATCGTGTTGATGAAATCAATACCTGTATCGCCTGTAATCAGGCTTGCTTGGATCATACCTTTAAAAATCAGCGCGCAACCTGTCTGGTCAATCCGCGTGCCGCTTATGAGACCGAACTGGTCTATGTCAAAACCAAAAAACCGAAAAGTATTGCAGTGATTGGTGGTGGTGTTGCAGGTCTGTCAGCGGCTACTGTCGCAGCCAGTCGCGGGCATGATGTCACTTTGTTTGAGGCCAGTCATGAAGTAGGCGGGCAGTTCAATCTGGCTAAAGTGATTCCGGGGAAAGAAGAATTTCACGAAACGATTCGTTATTTTAAAGTGCAGCTAGAAAAAACCGGAGTTGATCTGCGTCTCAATACCCGAGTCAACCGCGAGCAGTTGGAGCGTGAGGGTTTTGATGAGGTGATTGTGGCTACAGGGGTTGTGCCGCGTGCCTTGAATATCGAAGGCAGTCAGGCACCACAAGTATTATCTTATGCAGAAGTGCTACGTGGCGCACCTGTCGGTGATCGTGTTGCGGTCATTGGCGCAGGCGGGATCGGTTTTGATGTGTCCGAGTTTTTATTAAAGCCACCGCATCAAATACAGCCGCAACCTGTGGATGAGTGGAAGCGTGAATGGGGTGTAGATTCTCATCCAGATTATGTGACTGAAGGCGGGTTACAGCGTGCTGAAGTAGAACCTCCAGTACGGGAAATTTATCTATTACAACGTAAAAAGACACCGCTTGGCGCAGGACTAGGCAAGACTTCAGGCTGGGTACATCGTGCCCAGTTAAAAAAACATGCCGTGCGGATGTTGCGCGGTGTGCAATATAAATCTGTCACGGATGAAGGCTTATGGATTGAGGTAGATGGCCATGCTCAATTATTGCGTGTGGATACCATTGTGGTATGTGCAGGTCAGGAATCGGTAAAAGACCTGATGCCGAGTGCTGGGGAAAATACCTTGGCGCAGTATCATATTATTGGCGGTGCAAAACTGGCTGCTGAACTCGATGCCAAGCGCGCCATTCGTGAGGGAGCGGAATTAGCAGCTAAACTGTAAGGATTTGATGAAACTATATGCAGTTGATTACATTCACTGTAATTTTCACTTGTCAGCCGGACAAAAGCTCCGTATTATTGCGCCCATGGAAGCGTGGCAGAGCGGTTTAATGCACCGGTCTTGAAAACCGACGAGGGTGTGAGTCCTCCGTGAGTTCGAATCTCACCGCTTCCGCCAAATTTTAAAAACCCTAGTCGAAAGATTGGGGTTTTTTTATTTCTATGATTTTAATAAAACGATTTAAAATAAGCTGATAGCGAACAAAGTCAAAATTTTAAAATTCCATAATTAATAAATATTCTTTAATTGCCTACTTCAATTTTGATTAATGCCAACGCAATTCTTTCCACATGTTGGTAAGCTGGTTGTTCCAGTTCTTCACCAAAAATATCCGGGTCAATTTCTTCATAGGACCAGATTATATTTTGATGCTGTTTCATCAAATCTTTAAGATGCTGCAAAAACAGATTGCCATGTTCAGTCACGGTCACACCGGTATATAGAAATAAATGTCCGCCAGAATTCAGGCGCTGTAGACCTTCTTTTATAATCCTGAATGATAAATCACAGCCATCCAGCGCATTACCGCCATGACGATATTGACGTTGTTCGGGATCAATTAAATACGGTGGATTAGCAAAAATCAGATCAAATTTTCCATCAAGATTGGAAAATAAATTACTTTGAACCGGATGAATATGGTTTAAGCCGGCAAAACTGATATTAATCTGGCTATAGAGCAAGGCTTTGGGATTCAGGTCTGCAACCATCATTTCATTCACATCTGGAAAATGTCTGGCAATGCTGATCGCGGCTGCTGAAGTGCCACAACACATTTCCACGACCCGTTTAAAAGGGCGAGGCTGAGCAGCTAGATATTGCTTGAGATGATAGATAAAGCGATACGTATCCGGACCGAAAAATACCGCATCTTGCTGAGTGGTTGGAAAAGCTGAATGAATAAAGAGTTCGCCATCGAGTGAAGAAACCCGAACCTGACTCAAGTATTGATCTTCCTGAACCTGTAGAAGCTGATGTTCTTGCAATAATGTAAAAAGGGCAGAATCAAGATCAGTTTTTTTAAAGTTTAGATTCCAGCCAAAGATATCCTGATGGGTTCTGTGCTTATAAATTTCATTCTTTTTTCGATTCAGAATTCGCTGGTGGGAAAGCGGTGTAATGGTCGTAAACTGATAATCTTGTTGTTTTAAAAAGGCTAATAAATAAAGCAAAGCTTGCTGCGGGCTGCTTTGAATCTCTAAAATTTGGTTCATACGGATATGCTCTTCTATTTATTTAACCTACATGAAAAGATTAATTCACTTTATGCCTGCAAAAGACAATATCAAACCAGTCGTGAATGATCAAAGCTATACAGCACTGGATTCCATGGAAAGGGATCAGTTTATATTCACCTAAATAATGCATTGCTTAGGTAAAAATGTGATGAGAATTGGTTGGATTTGTATAGGTCGTAGGCATAATTTTATTGGTTAAGCAGCCTTATTATGATTTTGCGAACTATTATTTTTTATTCATGATTATACGTATAAAAAATGGCTATTAATCACTGGGATCAATAGCCATTAGAGCTGAGAGCTTTAAAAGCTTAGTTGGGTACTTCCGGCAAATCAAACCAGATCACTTGCGCATCTTCGCTTGCTTTAATTTCTGTATCATCTAGAAAAGCAATTGCGCCGCCAGCTTCAACTCTATGTTCAGCGATCTGGACAGTGCCAGAAACAACATGTACATAATTAATATGCTGGGTCGCTTTCACTTCCAGACTTTGGCCTTGCTGAATCACCGCAGTTTTGACTTCGGCATTCTGACGAATATGCATCGGTGCATTGTCATTCGGACCACAAATCAAATGCCACTGGTTCGGTTGCTCATGCGGGTCAAGACGGATTTGCTGATAGTTCGGCTTGGCATCACGTTCATTTGGAATAATCCAGATTTGCAGTAAATGGACCTGTTCGTCGCCTTGGTTCATTTCACTGTGCCGCACACCTGTTCCTGCACTCATCAGTTGCCATTCACCCGCAGCGATTCCGCCATGATTGCCCATGCTGTCCTGATGGGTAATGGTTCCTTTCAGCACACAGGTCAGGATTTCCATATTGTCATGTGGATGCGTTCCAAAACCCTGATGTCCATCAATCAGGTCATCATTAATGACACGTAAAGCGCTGACACCCATATACTTTGGGTTATACCAGTTACCAAATGAGAAACTGTGTTTAGACTCCAGCCAGCCCATTTTTACATGACCACGATTTTCGCTAGGATGTAGAAAAGCATTCATGATTTTATCTCGACATTATTTTTAACTTGAGATCATCATACTGTCGTTTTATAACTGAAAAAATCTCAAATAGGCGACAGATCATTGCATTTTTGCAACGACAGAGCTGAAAGTAAACATAAGGAATAAAAAAGCCCGCTCAAAAGCAGGCTATTTTATTCAAATCGGCAGACCGATCATCATTCTAAGAAACGAACCGTTACCCCAGATTTGACTTTACGGCCAAGATCATTGGCATCCCAGTTAGTCAAACGAATACAACCATGTGACGCTGTTTTCGAAATGGTAGACGGGTTTGGTGTTCCGTGAATACCAAATGATTTCTTGCTTAAACCAATCCAGATATTCCCGACAGGACCGTTAGGACCCGGTGGTAAAGATAGTGGTTTTAAGTTTTTACCTTGTACAAAGTTAGACGGTGAATAGCTGTACCAAGGGTTTGGTGCAACACCTGTTACTTTATAGGTTCCGGTCGGAGATGGTGTATCCGCACTACCAATGGTGGCAGGGAATGATGCGATCATTTGATTTTTACTGTTAAATAAGTACAGTTGTTTCGCACCTTTATGTGCAACAATCAAGTGAATACCTTCAGGCAAGTCATTACGTACATTACTGACCAGTAATTTTTCCCCAACTTTATTAAAGTTAGCATTTGGATTGAGTTTCTTTAAGAAATTCTCATCCATATGGAATTTTTCACTCAACATTTCACTGACACGTGTGTAGTACAAGCCTTTCATTTTCGCCTGTAACGCATAATCTGAAGGAATAGACTTGGCAAATGGGCCTGTCAGATCTTTTTCAGTAATGGTGTATTCAACAAAGGCTGGCTTAGAACCCTGACGTGCAACTAGTTTATCCCAGGTTTCCTGAGTCAAAACACCTGTCGGTTTAATGCCATTCATTTGCTGGAAAGATGCAATGGCTTTTAGTGTATTTTTACCGCTGGTTCCGTCAATCGCCCCCGGTGATGCATGGGCATTATTCAGCATGACATGTGCACGTGCGTAAACTGGGAATTGACCTGCACCGATATTTTCATACCACTGGGCATTATTTAAGCCGTCTAAAGTCCACGAAGCTTTGGTCGCTGCAGAGTTAGTCGGTGCTTTGGTATTTGGTGCTGCGCCAATAGAAGCAGTCTGATCTTCGGTATCCTGTAGCTCATTCAGCGCTTCAGATGCCTGTTTTAAGTCTTGTTGTTCTTGTGCGGTAATTTGCGCTTCTGCAGGTGCTGCTTGGGCCGCTGAAGCTTCAGTTGCTAATGGATCAATCGGATCTTGCACTGCAACATCAGTCACCACTTGGGGTTTTAATGGTTGTTCAGCAGTAGACGCGGCAAAAACTTGACCTGCGAAAATGCAACCTAGACTCACAGCGAGCATTGTGCGAACGAACATGTAACTCAACCTTAAGAATTATTTCTTTAACTATGTGAAAAAACACTATAAGTATTACAGAAAAAATGTGGAGATGCAGTAGTTGTTTTGTGTAAATCACTAGATTGCCGTTCAATCCGATCGGTTTTTAAAGTTGCCAGAAGTTATTAAAACTGCGGCCTTTTTGCTATGATGTTGGCAATGTCAAAGAAAGATGGGAATGTGAATGACGACCTTAAAAAATGATCGTTTTCTGCGCGCATTGTTGCGTGAGCCTGTAGATGCTACGCCAGTATGGATGATGCGTCAGGCTGGCCGTTATTTGCCTGAGTACCGCGAAACGCGTACCAAGGCAGGAGATTTCCTTTCGCTTTGCAAGAATACTGAACTGGCCTGTGAAGTAACTTTGCAGCCTTTACGCCGTTATGATCTTGATGCCGCGATTTTATTCTCGGATATCTTGACGGTTCCGGATGCTTTGGGACTGGGGCTGTATTTTGAAGCCGGTGAAGGCCCGAAATTTCACAAGACCATCCGTACCGAACAGGATGTCGCCAATCTGCCTGCATTTAATGCCAAGTCGGATCTGGATTATGTGATGAATGCCGTTTCGACCATTCGTTCAGCCTTGGGCGGTCAGGTTCCTCTGATTGGTTTCTCGGGCAGTCCATGGACTCTGGCAACGTATATGGTCGAAGGCGGTTCAAGCAAGGATTTCCGTTTTACCAAACAGATGATGTATGCGCAGCCTGAAGTTTTGCATGCTTTACTGGATCGTCTGGCTGATGCAGTGACTGAATATTTGAATGCGCAGATTGATGCGGGTGCACAAGCGGTACAGATCTTTGATAGTTGGGGTGGGGCATTAGCACATCGTGAATATATCGAGTTCTCGCTGAACTATATGCAGAAGATTGTCGCTGGTCTACAACGTGAGAAAGACGGTCGCAAGATTCCGGTAATTCTGTTTACCAAAGGTGGCGGTCAATGGTTGGAACCGATGATTACGACAGGCGCAGATGCATTTGGTCTGGACTGGACCACGCCATTGAATGTCGCTCGTCAAACGGTTGCTGGTCGTGCAGCACTTCAGGGTAACCTGGATCCTGCAACTTTATATGGTTCATCAGACACCATCATTAAAGCGACAAAAGCCATGCTGGATGATGCCTATGCCAATGGCGAGAAAACCGGTTATGTTGCCAATTTAGGTCATGGTATTACCCAGTGGGTTGATCCGGCGAATCCAAAAGCATTTATTGATACCGTACATGAGTATAGTGCCAAATATCTTTAGGATGTAAACCTTGATCGATCTATTCAAATCAGGGTTTGAATTTACTTATAAGGCAGCTTCGGCTGCCTTATTTGGGATTTTACTCCTGCTCGCTTTTGCGCTGACTGCTTCTATGGGCAGCGATCTCTTCTTTGGTTTTTACCGGTATGACTATCTGCTTTTTTTTGCTTTGCTGATTCAGGTGATATTGCTCTATACCAAACTGGAATCCTGGGCTGAAGCCAAAGTGATTGCGTTATTTCATCTCATGGCCATGGTGATGGAAATCTTCCTGACCCATCCGGCAATTGCTTCCTGGCATTACCCTCAACCCGCAATATTTAAAATCCTGACCGTGCCTTTATTTGCCGGTTTTATGTATTCTGCGGTCGGCAGTTTTTTTGCGCGCTCTTTACGTCTATATCAGGTTTCATTTGAAAAATTGCCGCGTTTTAGCCATATGCTGACATTGGCTGTCTTGTCTTATATCAACTTTATGAGCAAGTTTTTTATTCCCGATTATCGGGTGATTTTATTTGTCTGGAGCGTGCTGATGTTCTGGAAAACCAGAATTCGCTTTCAGCTGAATCGGCATACTTTTCAGTTGCCGATGTTACCCGTACTGCTGATTCTGGCGTTTATTATCTGGATTGCCGAGAACATCAGTACCTTTTACCAGATCTGGCTCTATCCAAGCCAGATTGAGCAATGGCATATGGTGGGATGGGGCAAACTGGGCTCCTGGTATTTGTTGTTATTGCTGAGTCTGGTGTTAGTACTGAAAATCTTGGGACAGCGTAATTCACAAGGCGATTGGGCGCTCAAGGAACAGTAAAATCAATCAGGTTATGTTTATGTAAAGCATACATTTTTTCAATTGCGCCAAACTTGACTTGTCGCTACTCTGCTGAGTATGTAATTTAAATTACATTATTAGAGTAATAACAAAGATTGCATGAGAATAATTGGAGAATAACTATGTTGAAAAAAATTATGCTGGCGGCGGTATTGGCGACTGGTTCAAGCATGGCGATGGCTGACCGAGATGTCGGTTGTGGTATCGGAAGTCAGGTGTGGGCGGGTCAGTCTGGTATTATTCCTAAACTCTTTGCAGGTACGACCAACGTTCTGTTCACGAATCAGTGGCTCGGGATCACTTTTGGTACTTTAGGTTGTAGCCAGGGCGGTACCGTAACCGCTCAAGTGGTGACCTTTACCAATGAAAACGCTGAAGCATTGGCGCGTGATATGGCAGTTGGAGAGGGTGAAAGCCTGAATGTTCTGGCTGAACTTTTGAATATTAAATCTGAAGATAAAGCTCGTTTCTTTAGCGTTTCCAAGCAGAATTTCTCTGAAATTTATTCCGAAGAAAACCAGAATACATTACAAGTTTTAAGCACCTTACAAACTGTGATGGCCAAAGATGAAGTATTAAAATCCTACATCTGATCCGCACCCTAAAAACCCTGCTGTTCTGGCAGGGTTTTCTTATGACTAAAAGAAATTGATGAGAATAAGTTAACTGAATGAAATATGCGTTCTTCATGTTGGGCCTGACATTCAGCCCTTTAAGTTTTTCTAGCGAAATTAATCCAGACATCCAGCATTATATCGCTCAGGCCGAAACTCAGCGTCTGGATCAGAGCACTACCTGGCAACGTCTCATGTATGCCAATCCCCAAGGTCATAGCGAGGTTAACTATTCGGGCTATTTCCTGGCAGAGCAGGGAAAAACTGATCTAAAAAAAGAAATGCAGCATAACATTCAGGCTTTATTCCTGAGCGCAGAGCCGAATCAGTCCGTCCGCTGTAAGTTTCCTGCACGCAGCAGCTGGTTAATGCAGCAATTGAATATTTCCGAGCAACAATTGCCTGCGGTCAGTTGCCCGGATTTGGATAAATGGATTGGCGAGGTCAAGCCTTATCAGGCAACCCTGATCTATGCCACGGATTTTATGGGTAATCCCAGCTCGATGTTTGGTCATACCTTGTTGCGTCTGGACCCTAAAGACCAGCAACAACTCAATCTGATTTCTTATGCAGTCAACTATGCCGCAACGGTCGATGGCAATGACAACTGGTCCTTTGCCTGGAAAGGGCTGACCGGACAATATCCGGGTGAATATTCCCTGATGCCGTATTACCGCAAGGTCAAAGAGTATGGTGACTTTGAAAGCCGGGACTTATGGGAATATCAATTAAACTTAAGCCCGCAAGAAACCAGGTTTCTGGTACAGCATCTCTGGGAAATGCAAAATGTAAGTTTCCCTTATTATTTTATCAATGATAATTGTGCATATCGTTTACTCGGGCTATTTGATCTGGTACGTCCCGAGCTGAATCTACAGAAACAGTTTAATTCGACTGCGATTCCGATTGAAACACTAAAAGTAGTAGAACAGCAGGGCTTGATCAAACAGAAAGTTTATCGTCCGGCGCTTGAAACTCAATTGCTGGCACAGTCCAGACAGCATGGCAAAGCGCTGGCAAAAACTGCGCATCAGCTGGCTTATGCAGAAACAGGTGTAATGCCTTCAATCTTGCAGCCTTATCCGGTAAAGGATCAGGCCAAAATTCTGGAAATGGCCTATGATCATTTATATCTGGATTTCCTCCGGCAGAAAGTCGATGAATCATTTTCCCAGCCACGTTTCCGCAAGTTACTGGGCTTAAGAAGCCAGCTGGATATCGAGAAACAGCGTAAAGCGCCTGAACGTCCAAAAATAGATCCGGTACAAAGCCATCATGCACGAAATATCAGTCTTCAGGCCGGACAGGTTCAGGGTGAATCTTTTGTTCAGCTTGGACATCGGCAGGCCTATCATGATCTCATCGACCCGCAAGGCGGTTTTCGAACCGGCACACAATTGCTGTTTCTGGATGGGGCTTTGCAATATCGTGACAGTGAACTCAAACTGGAGCATCTGGATCTATTGACTGTCAATTCCTATAACCCCGTCAATCCGTTTAATACGCCATTGTCCTGGGGTTTTAATCTGGGCTGGCAACAGGAAGCACTGAATGCGCATGGCCAGTTTAGTGAAGATGAGCAGCATGGCGTTGCCAGCTTAAAAACTCAGGTCGGTTATAGCTGGGCAAATTTCAGCCGTGAACATCTATGTTATGCACAAATGCAAACTCAGCTACAGGCAGGCAAGACACTTGATCAAGGCTGGCGCGTAGGTGCAGGCCCCACCGTGGGTTGTCAGAATATCTGGAGCGATCAGATTAACAGTCTGGTGCAGGTGGAACTGCCTTATTGGGAAGATTCGCATCGCTGGCAGCTGAAACTGAATACTGAACTCCAATATGCATTCAATCCACAACATGCACTTCGGCTGTCTTGGGAATATCAGCAACAACAGTCCAAAGACTGGGATCAATGGAGTCTTGGTTTGATTCGGTATTTTTAAGATTTATTTAAAACTATTGATAAAGTGCTGTGTATCCATGAGGCTACTGTTTAGTTTTCCCTTGTATATAAAGATTGGCTTGGTTTGGTACAAATAATCTGGTCGATATTTTAGGAAAAATACCTGATATTTGCTATATTTGTCACATAATGTGAGTGCAAATTGCAAGGTTTTGGGGAACAGACAGTATGAATAATGAATGCATGGCAAGACTGGCCGAGCAGTGGGAGCAGATCTGTCAAAATTATTCATCTGATGACTTATTGCATGCCTTTCACTTTATTCAAGATCATTCCCTGATTCTGGTGGAAGAATTCTATAAAAACATGCTCATTGAAAAGGAATCTGCAGAATTCTTTTCCGATGACTTGATTCAACAGCGCTTGCGCGACACTTTAAATGCCTGGCTACTTGAAAGCTTTAGTGTAGGGATTAATAAACGCTATGCCGATGCTGTGCAGAAACAGGCGATGGTGGGACATGTGCATGCGCGTGTCGGAATTCCGTCCTGGCTGATCATGCGCGGTGTACGTGAAATTGAGCGTAAAATGTTTGAACTGCTGGATGAGAATCCTCACCACAGTATGTTGACTACCTGCAGTTATATTGTCCAAATCATGGGATTTGCCACAGAAGTCATGTGCCGATCTTATGAAGCCAAAACAGCCATGAATCAGGAAATTAAACACAGTTATCGTGTTTTTTCAGCGATGCAGGATGTAGCCGTACAAAAAGATAAACAGCGCAGTTCATTGCTAGACTGGGAAAATGAGCTCATGTTCAAGGTCTTTTCTGAGCATGAGAAATTGAATCATCCGATGCTGTCCAAGTCGGAGTTTGGTTTATGGTTTATCCATAAAGCCTCTTATGCTTTTACCGGTTCTGATCAGGTCGATTTAATCATTGAACGAATTTATCAGGTCGATGAACTTAATCAAGATATCATGGACTATACGGACAAAAACAATATGCTGGGACTGATCCAGCAGATCCGTGACTTGAATCGGGAAATTCAGCTGCTGGTGGACCAGTTATTTCAAGTGGCCGAATATATTGAATCCGGTAATGATTCATTGACCCAGTTATTGAATCGTCGTTATTTGAATACGATTATTTCACGAGAAATCACTTTTTCCCGCAAGAATCATACGCCTTTGTCTTTACTTGCTATTGATGCCGACTATTTCAAAAGTATTAATGACAAATTTGGACATGCAGCAGGTGATCTGGCCTTGAAATTTCTGGCCGAAGCATTGCAAAAATACAGTCAGGGCAGTGATTATGCTTTCCGGGTCGGCGGCGAAGAGTTCTTGCTGTTACTGGTGGATACTGATGAAAAACGTGCCCTGAATATTGCCGAAAGTATTCGTAAATATATTGAAAATGGCATGATTAATTCGGCACAAGGCCAGCAGTTTAAATTTACGGTCAGTATTGGTTGTGTGCTTTATGATGGACATCCGGATTATCAGCGCTTCCTGAATGCGGCAGATTCTGCCTTGTATATGGCGAAGAACAACGGGCGTAACAGAGTTTATATGGCTCATCAGTCCTTGAACCCTGTCGCACAGCCACTCTCAGTTTAAATAAAAGGTTTTATCCAGTTGCAGACTGCTGCTCTATAAATTCCTGAAATTTCTGTTTTTGCTGGAGATATTCGGGATGATTTTTAGCTTCATCCCATTTCTGTTTAAAGATTTTGGCAGCAGCGGCTTTAATCGGATCTTCATGATTACGTGGCAGCTCGGAACGGCCATGCGCACCACTCAAGCCTTTTTTATCCTCCGGAACCGGGCCATCGTATTTTTTGCCACCTTTATGATTGGCATAACGTCGGGCACGGGTGAAACCCATCTGTAAAAACTTGCGTGCCATGTCCGCACCGATAAAATCTTCTTGCTTTAAATAGTCTAGAAAAAGCTGATAGATTTTCTCGCTACTGGCTTGGGCTTTTTCTTCATCTGCAAAGCGCCAGTGTGGCAGGATTTCCGATTTATAAGGCTCAACCAGTAATACACCTTGTTCACCACGGCCAATCCGGTAGAGCTCCGGTCGTTTGCGAAAATTAATTTTTGCGAAGTCCAGCGAATAATCAAAACTATTCGAAACTACACGTGACGGACGTTTTGGTGGAGCTATTTTGACAGATGGCTTCATATTCGGCCTTTTCTGAAATTTAAAATTATTCGATATTTCAGCTAATACAAATTATAAAAATGAAAGGGCAGGACACAGAAAAGCCCCTGGCATTTAGAACTAGGGGCTTTCATTTTAGTTCGATTTTTTTGAACTGGTCTTCGAGGTTTTAGCCTTGGTTGACTTGCTCTTAGAGGAGCTGCTCGACTGCTTTTTAGCAGGTGCTGATTTTTTTGAAGAAGACTTTTTCACTTTAGTGTCGTCTTTACTCTTGTTGCTGCTTTTCGCTTTAGCCGGTTTTTTCGCGGAAGAGGTCTTTTGGTCTTTCGCTTTATCACTGGCTTTTGAGCTCGAATTTTTCTTCGCCTTCACTTTTTCATCTTTGCTGGCATTGTCTTTCTTAGAAGATGCCGCTTTAGATTTACTGCTCGCCGCTTTTTTAGTGACTTTGCGATCACTGTCTTTGTCACTACTCTTATTCGACTTTTTCAGTTTCTCATCTTGGGTCTTTTTAGCAGTTTTTGCTGATTTTTTGCTGTCTTTCGCCTGGTTATTTTTACTATTCGCCATGGTTACTTTCCTTATCATTAAAAATCAATCAGAAAGATATAAAGCGCTTTGCTGTATATCAACTTCAAATTACTTTAATGGGAGAGCGGCAGGATTAAAACTTTATCGTGTATCCAAGTGTAGGCTTGTTGCAAACACAAGCAGGAATTGTTTGAGTTCTAGACTGAAACATAGCAAGTTTTGGGACAGGTCTTTAAACCCTGTTACCAGGTGTTATTTATAGCAAGTGAGCTTTTGAATTAAGTATTGATATCCTCTTCCTTTAAAAGCAAAAAACCCCGAATGATCGAGGCTTTGAGTAACTTATTTTTAAGCTTTAATAATTAATAGCTTTCTGGAACCGCACTTAAAAATTCACGACGTGTTTCTTTGTCGGTTTTAAAATCACCAATAAATGATACCGTACGTGTGGTTGATTCCTGCTTGCCTACACCGCGCATCATCATGCACATGTGCGCAGAATCAATCATTACTGCAACACCGCGTGCTTTAGTGACTTCAGCCACTGCTTCTGCAATTTGCTGAGTCAGATTTTCCTGAATCTGCAAACGGCGTGCAAACATTTCAGTAATACGGGCAAATTTAGACAGGCCTAAAACATGACCTTCTGGCAAATAGGCGATATGTACGCGGCCATAAAATGGCAATAAGTGATGCTCACATAGCGAATAAAATTCGATGTTTTTGACTAGTACCATTTCACGGTTATCGGAAGGGAAGACCGCCTTGTTGGTCACTTCTTCAAGTGTCTGGCTATAACCCGAGGTTAAATATGAAAATGCTTTCGCAGCGCGCACAGGCGTATCTTTGAGACCAGGGCGATTTAGATCTTCGCCAACGGCAGTAAGAATGTTTGCGTAGGATTGCTGCATAGTCATATGACGTATTCACTTAAACTGAGAATGAACAAGGACGGCATTGTAGCAGAAAACTTTTACAATGCCTTGTTTTGAGGCTAAAACCGTTTACTGTTTGAACTTTGGATTCTTTTCTGCACGTTTGAGCAAAACCAATACCGCACCGGTACCGCCTTGCTTTTCAGGTGCACTGACAAATGCCAAAACATCGCGATGCTGACGCAGCCAGCCGTTGACATAGGTTTTTAAAATCGCTTCTGGACCTTTACCATGTACGATTTTAATCACGTTCTGGTTTTCATCTTTGGCGATTTGAATAATCTGCAGCACGGCTTGACGCGCTTCTTCCACAGTACAGCCATGCAGATCCACAGCTTCAAACCAGCGCAAGTTACCGGCTTTCAAGTCTTCAAACACTTTATGCTGCAAGGTGGCGATGCGATAGCTCAAGTTGGCCTGACTGCCGACAGGATTGAGCATGGCCTGAGTATCTGATAAAGCCATTGCCTCTGTTTCCAGCGGGCCAGTAGCCGCTGCACGCTTTGCCAAGATTTGTGCATCCGGCTTTTTCTTGCGTGGTTTGTCCAGTTGAACCGTATTTCCCGATTCAATTTTTTGTACGCCCTGCATTTGCTTGCGGAATAATTCCAGTTCTTCTAACGCTTCTTGCTCGACAGTCTTTTCAACAGGTGCAGCAACGACCGCAGGCGTTTGCGGCTGTGTAATTTGCTTCTTAAAAGATTTCAGCAGGTTGTACTGATCTTTAGATAATGAAGAATCGTGTTTACTCATAATGTAAAAACAAGGGAGATGCGGAATTTACAAGAATTATAGTCTGAAAATAGACAAAGGAGAACTGAATTGCGTTCATGAAATTGCTGAGGATTTTAAATACGCTCGAGAATCTATGATCTACTTTTCAATATTGAAAATAAAAAAGCCCAATCCTGAGATTGGGCTTTTTTAATGCTTAGGTGAGCATTTACATTTTAAACCGCTTCAGGCTCACCAAACAGATCGCGGAAAGCATGATCCGGACGTGGCTGTTTCATGAAGCTTTCGCCGACCAGAAAGGCGTGAATATCATTTTTCTGCATCATCGCAACATCCGCAGGTGTGGCAATACCACTTTCAGTCACCAGCAGGCGTGAAGGGTCCAGTAATTTTTTCAAACGTAATGATGTGTTTAAATCCACATCAAAGGTTTTTAAATTACGGTTATTTACACCGAGCAGACAACGATCAGAAAGTTTTAAAGCACGGGATAGTTCTTCTTCATCGTGAACTTCAACCAGTACATCCAGATGATGTTCAAATGCAGTTTTAGACATTTCTTCTAACTGCTGATCAGACAGGCAAGCCACAATTAGCAAGATACAGTCTGCATGCAGAGCACGTGCTTCGATAACTCCATAAGGATCGATCAGAAAGTCTTTGCGCAGTGCAGGCAGGTCGCAATGTGAACGGGCAATCTGAATGTTGTCATCGTGACCCTGGAAAAAGTCTACATCGGTCAGCACCGATAAACAGGCTGCACCTGCCTCCTGATACTGTGCTGCAATTTCCGCAGGGTTAAAGTTCTCGCGAATAATGCCCTTAGATGGTGACGCTTTCTTAATTTCAGCAATGACACCCGGACGTTTCGACACTAAAGATCGGGCAAAACCACGCACAGGTGATGCACCTTGTGCCAGTTCTTCCAGATCTTTATAGCTTTTCTGCTTTAAACGTAGGGCAAACTCTTCTTTTTTACGGTCAACAATCTTGCCTAAAATTGTGTTTGCGATATCCACCATGATCAAAATCCCTGACCGAATTAAGCTTCGTAATGTTTAATGGTTTTGGTAAATTCAGACAGCACACTCATTTTTTCAAGTGCCTGACCGCCGTAAATAATGTCATGTGCCAGCGCAACACCTTGCTTATAGCTGCTGGTTAAACCGGAGACATAAATACCCGCGCCGGCATTCAGCGCGATCATGTTCGCGGCTTTATCACCGATGTCTGATTTTTTCTTGCCCAGCGCGTCTTTGATCAAAGCCAGACTTTGCGCAGAATCTTCCACAATCAGTCCGGTCAGAGTTTGCGACTCAATATCGACCGATTCAGGAATAATGTCCCATTCGGTAACTTCGCCATTTTTCAGTTCAGCAACATGAGTTGAGGAGGCAATACTGATTTCATCCAGCCCATCACGTGAATGTACCACCATCACATGTTCAGCACCGAGCTGTTTCATGACTTCGGCAATAGGACGGCAGAGTTCATTGGAAAATACCCCAATGACTAAACGATTTACTCCGGCCGGATTCGTAAGCGGGCCAAGTAAGTTGAAAATGCTGCGAATCCCTAATTCTTTACGTGGGCCGATTGCATATTTCATGGCTTGATGATGATTGGGTGCAAACAGGAAGCCGACACCGACATCACGGATACACCGTTCAGTCTGCTGCATGTTCAGGTCAAGATTAATCCCCGCCTGTTCCAGTAAATCTGACGAACCTGATTTGGTCGAAACGCCGCGGTTACCATGTTTGGCAATGGTGGCGCCCGCTGCTGCAATTACAAATGCCGAAGCAGTAGAGACATTAAACAGGTTTTGACCATCACCGCCTGTACCGACGATATCGACCAGATAAGGAATGTCACTGACATCAATTTTAGTGGCAAGTTCACGCATGACACGTGCAGCTGCGGTAATCTCATCAATGCTTTCGCCTTTAAGGCGTAAGCCCATCAGCAGGGCACCAATCTGGGCATCGGTCGCTTCACCTGACATGATGGCATGCATCACGTCTTGCATTTGATCCTGAGTCAGGTGAATGTTTTTAGTAATATTGCTTAAAGCTTGTTGAATATTCATAAGATGTTCTTAGGCATAAATTTCGAGAAAGTTTTTAAAGATTTGATGACCATGCTGGCTCAGAATCGATTCAGGATGGAACTGCACGCCTTCGACCGGCAATGTCTTATGTTTCACACCCATAATTTCTTCCATAGAGCCGTCCGCTTCATTGGTCCAGCAGGTCACTTCCAGACATTCAGGCAAGGTAGCTTGATCAATCACCAGTGAATGATAGCGCGTTGCAGGAAATGGAGAAGGAAGATTGCTGAAAATCCCGGTATCACTGTGGTACATATCAGACAGACGGCCATGCATCACACGTTTAGCACGCACGATATCACCGCCAAATGCCTGACCAATACTTTGGTGACCAAGACAAACGCCCAGTAAAGGAATTTTGCCAGCAAAATGCTGAATAGCAGGAATAGAAATCCCTGCTTCACTTGGCGAGCACGGGCCGGGACCAATCACTAAATACTTAGGTTGCCATCGCTCTATATCTTCCAATGTCACGGCATCATTACGGACTACTTTTACTTCTTGATTCAGTTCGCCAAAATATTGGACGATGTTATAAGTAAAGGAGTCATAGTTGTCGATCATTAAAAGCATGAGCTTAACCTATTGAAATTAATGCACTTGACTGTGCTAATGTTGTCCAGATCGTACTTTATTTATACGTGTTGCAAGCACTTGCCTGACACAACTAAATCATTGATTTCATTGTGTGAAAATAAAGCACGCTTCATCATAGCAAAAAATAGCTGCATTCGGCGCAACAATTTCGCTCAATTTAATAGCTTTAATAACCTGTAGGAAATTAAATAAAAGTTTTATAATGATTTAAAGTAATAGGCTTATTCATAGAAAGTTTTAAATGAGTATTTTTTAGAGTAAAACTTAAAAATGAAAAAATGAGATCAAAGAGAGGCTAAAAGTTTGATGAAAAAAACATCACTTGAATAATTAAGCTTTGTATAAACTTTTCTATTGAAAGTAGATTTAAAGAAAATGCCTCATAATAGGCATACAATCCCAAATGAATCGCAAAATTTTCTTTACTGATATCTACTAAAAACGCTCAATTTTTAGCTAAAAACAAGTAAAAACTTAACAAAAGTAAGAAAAAGCAGCATATTTGCTATAAAAAGCTATGTTTCTCATACATTTTTATGGATACATGCACTATTTAGGTGCGCTAAAAAATAAAGCTGAAATAAAATAAATGAAGAATGCTTGAATATAGTGCATTTAGTTTTGCAGCTAGTATAATAGCCGCAAAGTATTTTTGTCACTTCATGATTTCTTATAAAGATTTCAAGATTTTATCTATACTTTTAAAAGTTGGTACGGTAATTGCTTAATAACTATCAACTGCTAACACGCACTTCACGGGTGCAACAAAAACATCGGAGCAAAATGAGCATGGCGAACAAGGTCCTTCAACTCATACAAGAAAGTGGCGCAAAATGGGTCGATTTTCGCTTTACTGATACCAAGGGTAAAGAGCAACACGTCACTTACCCAGCAGACAGTATTGATGAAGATACATTTGAAGACGGCAAAATGTTTGACGGTTCTTCAATTGCAGGTTGGAAAGGCATCGAAGCATCGGACATGATTTTACGTCCGGATGCGGCAACAGGTTTTATCGACCCGTTCTTCGCAGAGCCAACAGTTGTTGTAACTTGTGACGTCATCGAGCCATCAACTGGTCAAGGTTATGATCGTGACCCACGTTCGATTGCGCGCCGTGCAGAAGAATATTTGAAATCTACCGGTATCGGTGATACTGCATTCTTTGGTCCAGAACCAGAATTCTTCGTATTTGACGAAGTAAAATGGGAAATCGACATGTCTGGCGCGCGCCATACATTGATCGCTGAAGAAGCTGCCTGGTCAACTAACAAAGACTACGAAGGCGGTAACTCTGGTCACCGTCCACGCGTAAAAGGCGGTTACTTCCCAGTTCCTCCTGTAGATTCTTCACATGACATGCGTGCAGACATGTGTGCGCGTATCGAAGACATCATGGGTCCAGGTCGTGTAGAAGTACATCACCACGAAGTTGCTTCTTGCCAGTTAGAAATTGGTGTGAGCTTCAATACCATGGTGCGTAAAGCAGACGAAGTTCAACAATTCAAATATGCAGTTTGGAACGTTGCACATCAATATGCAAAAACAGCTACTTTTATGCCTAAACCAATGGTTGGCGATAACGGTTCTGGTATGCACGTGCATATGTCGATCTCTAAAGACGGCAAGAACCTGTTTGCTGGTGACGAATATGCAGGCCTTTCAGAAATGGCGTTGTACTTCATCGGTGGTGTAATTAAACATGCTCGTTCTTTGAATGCGATCACCAACCCTTCTACAAACTCGTATAAGCGTTTGGTTCCACATTTCGAAGCACCGATTATGCTTGCTTACTCAGCGCGTAACCGTTCTGCATCTATCCGTATTCCTTACGTGTCTAGCCCGAAAGGCAAGCGTATTGAAGCGCGTTTCCCAGATCCAATGATGAACCCGTACCTAGGTTTCGCGGCATTGTTGATGGCTGGTCTTGACGGTATTCAAAACAAGATCCACCCGGGTGAAGCTGCTGACAAGAACTTGTACGATCTTCCTCCTGAAGAAGAAGCGAAAATCCCTACAGTGGCGCATAGCCTGGATATGGCGCTTGAAGCACTTCAAGCGGATCATGATTACCTGTTAAAAGGTGGCGTGTTCACGAAAGAAATGCTTGATGCTTATATCGAGCTTAAAACTGAAGAAGTTCGTCGTCTAAACACGACTACTCACCCAGTTGAATTTGATATGTACTACAGCTTGTAATTCATCACGAATTAAAGCGAAGAAAACCCGCGCATGTCGCGGGTTTTTTTGTATCATCTATTTATAATTTTAAATGATTGATGGGCTTAAATGGCACAACGTAAAAAGCACACCAGCTTTTATCCATGGATTGATCCAAAAGATCATAACAAAGGTTTTAAGTTGAACTTCTCTGAAGTGACTTATCTTGAAGTGGGGCGGACTCCCGAGGGTTATAAGCAGGCTCAATTTGTGGCGCTGAAAAATCCTGAAATAGTGCTGGATTATGCTTATCCAGAATCATTTTATTTGAGTGCTGAAGGTTTTATTTTAATTAAAACCCCACAAGGCAAATATGAAATCATTGCAAAAACAGATAACTGTTAACAATGAATAGTCGTTCTAGAAATCAAAATCAGCGTGTGTTGCTGTCAACTCTGCCTGTTGAGTTAAAACCGTGGCTGTATGCATCGGGTTCACTCACGCAACAACTGACCGATTTGGCGCAAGGACAATTCCATGTCGAGCCAATTCAAGAGCATTTTCAGCGTTTAGGCTTTGCCAATGCCAAATGGATGCAGATGTCACATCAGCATACTTCCTGGGTGCGTGAAAGTTATCTCTACGGCTCGGAACAGTCTCCTTGGGTGAAAGCCAAAAGCATCTTTCCGATTTTAAGCCTGCAAAAAAAAGCCCGAATTTTTCAGCATATTGGCACCAAACCGATTGGCTTGTTTCTGTTTCAGCGCACCAATCCACTCTGCCAGCGTCGGGTGGTACTTTTAGATGAGGGCTGGACCCGTCAGAGCTGCTATACTTGGCACGGCTGTAAATTTATCGTACAAGAAACATTTTTACCGGCATTTGAACACTTTATACAAAATTCACGGGCTTGATTTTTATGGCAACCGCACAAGCAATCACCTGGCGTGAGCGTCTTAGCGCCTATTATTATCTTTGTCGTTTTGATAAACCGATTGGGACTGAACTGGTTTTTTGGCCTACCATGTGGGCGCTGTGGATTGCAGCTCAGGGAATGCCACGTATTGAAATTTTAATTCCCATGATTTTGGGTGTGATTTTTATGCGGGCGGCAGGCTGTGCCATTAATGATTTTGCTGACCGTAAAGTCGATGCACATGTGGAGCGTACTAAAAACCGTCCGCTAGCGACTGGGATTATCAGTGCCAAAGAAGCTGTGATGGTATTTCTGGTTTTGGTGTCTGCCAGTGCCTGCCTACTATTTTTTCTGCCAATCGAAACTTTTTACTGGTCATTTGGGGCTTTATTTTTAGCGTTTATTTATCCTTTTATGAAGCGCTATACCCATTTGCCTCAAGTCTTTTTGGGTGCAGCATTTTCCTGGTCGATTCCGATGGCTTATACCGCAGTTGGACAAACGCCGGATTTAACCTGCTGGCTTCTATATTTGGGTAATCTGGCCTGGACCGTAGCCTATGATACCCAATATGCAATTGCAGATCGTGAATACGATTTAAAGATTGGGGTGAAATCAACCGCGATCTTATTTGGTCGATATGATATTCAGATCATTAGCGCTTTGCAGGCCATTAGTATTCTTTTGATTGCTGTAGCACTTTGGCTAGAAAATTTACTGATTCCATTTGGTTTGGCTGCATTAATTGTTGTCGCTCTCGATTTTATTTACCAATGGTTTAAAACTCGAGATAAAAATCCACATTTGTGTTTCTGGGCGTTTAGGCATAACCGCTGGATTGGACTGATTATTTTTGCAGGAATACTACTGGCTTTGAGGTAGTGACTGTCTATCGACTGAGAAAAAAGCGTCCTATAAGGATGCTTTTGTTATTGCCTAATCTATAAGGCTTGAGCTATGACTTTATTTTGTTATATTGGGCAGTGTAATTAAATGACGAAATTAAAGCAGGTTTGTTATGTCCGAGCAGCCACAGCCCCGCAGTGTCAAAAAGCTATTGATCTTCGGTACGCTTGCACTTTGTATTCCGGTATTTTTAATTAGTATGGCATTTCTTGCAGTGAATAGTGATGCTAAAAATCAGGAAAAATACAAGCAGCAGCAGGCAGATATGATTGCGCGTATTGAAGCACGAGAAGCTGCGGAAAAGCTCAAAGCAGAGCAGGATGTTAAGGCAGATTCAACTCAAGCTGCGTCTGAAAGTAGTGCAACAGCACCTTAATCTATCTAGAATCCCTTTGCACTTGTCTAATACTGTAAATGTCTGTGTAGTAGATAGTTGCATGGGTTTCTGCAAACGATGATTTGACTGTAGATATTCGATACTTAGTAATTAGGCAAGCCGTATTCTAGAATGGAAAAATATAGTCACCCATCATCCGATCGGTGGCTATATTTAAATCATCTTAAAGCAATTCTTTGCGCAATTGTTCTGAAGATTTAATTGAAAGTAGGGCAGGTGCTACATCTAGGGCTGTTTTGGCACCATATTGCTGAGTTTGATTCAGACGGTAGCAGGCACGGGCATAAGCCACTAGAACACTTGCAGTAAACTCCGGATTGCTATTCAGCTTTAAAGAAAACTCAATCACCTGTTTTTGTGCATCACTGGTATTACCACTACGAATGACAAAACCGCCATGTGGCATATCTTGGTGATCTTTCAGTAAAGTTTCCTCACTGATAAAATTCACAGTCGTATTATAATCTGCAAAATAATCAGGCATGCTGACGATGGTTTGTTCAACTGTTGCTGCATCAGCTCCTTGTTCCAAGACCACATAACAGTCACGATGATGTTTATCTTTGGTGCTTAACTCAGGTCGTGCGCCACTGCGGACTTGTTCAATAGCATCAGTGGATGGAATGGTATATTGAACACCAGCTTTCACCCCAGGTACACGGCGGATCGCATCCGAATGGCCTTGGCTTAAGCCTTTACCCCAAAAAGTATAAGTTTCGCCATCTGGTAATAGCGCTTCACCAAATAAACGGTTAATCGAGAACATGCCAGGATCCCAGCCAATAGAAATCATGGCTGTTTTTTTGTTAGCAAGGGCGGGTGCATCGACTGCAGCATAGTATTCCGGAATACGTGCATGCGTATCAAAACTATCTACAGTATTGAATTTACTTGCAAAGATAGGCGCCTGTTGTGGCAAGTCATCTTTAGAGCCGCTACAAAGAATCAGCACATCAATTTTATCGCTAAACTCATTTAATAGTGCATCCATGCTATACACTTGAGTTTCTGCAAAGCAAGGAGAGACGCTGCTTGGTGAGCGGCGAGTAAAAATACCAACAAGCTGCATATCAGGATTTTTCTGGATGGCAGATTCAACACCGCGGCCAAGATTACCGTAACCCGCGATACCAATACGAATAGAATTTTGCATAAATAAACGATCACTGAATAAAAAAACAACGCCAAAAATAAGCAAGGTGATGATGGCCAGAAATGGAACAGGCCAATCAGGTCATCTGACTTATATTTTGTTTTCGAAAGGATTATAGAGCGATAATTTAAACTTTATCACCCTAATCCTGCAGAAAGGCAGGTTTAACTGAGAATGCTTGTGATGAGACGCTAAATTGGACGAGGATAGGTTAGTTTTGAAGCATGAAAAGCTGCCGAGAAATTAAAAGCGGAGCAGGAGGCTTTGATTAATCCAATTCAAGCTGCAGCGAGAAATATCGAAATTGCAGCTTAATTTATTTTAAATCCCTTTGCAGTTGTCTGATAGTCGGAATCTGGGTGTATCGAATCACGGTATAGCCTGCTGCAATCAGCATGGCATCGCGTTCAGCATCTTCCTGCTCTTTGCCAATATGGCTCGGATCATCCAGTTCGACAATCGCCACTACATTATATTCACGATCAAGTACTACGAAGTCTGTGACTTTGCGATTAAATTGATTGCGCATTTTCATCTGATCATGCGTGATCAAAGCGCTAAACGCGACTTGTGCCAGAATGTCATGATGGGGAAAGGCATCTTTCAGACGTGTAAACATCCTGCTTTCAAAAGCAGTAATGACGCGCTTTGGATAGAATTTCTTTTGACGAGTGAAGAGATGCGGGAAGAGCAGGCAAACTAATGCAAATGTTGCCAGGCAGCCAATCACAAAAAATATAAACTGACTCAAATTAAACACAGATCACAA
The DNA here is from genome assembly GCF_052078135.1 of Acinetobacter lwoffii. Taxonomy (GTDB): domain Bacteria; phylum Pseudomonadota; class Gammaproteobacteria; order Pseudomonadales; family Moraxellaceae; genus Acinetobacter; species Acinetobacter lwoffii_Z. The sequence continues at coordinate 53,720 of NZ_JBQGUZ010000003.1, read as the reverse complement.
AAGGGGAGAATAAAAAAACCCACTTCGCAATGAGTGGGTTTTTTAGAATCTTGGCTCTCCCACCTGGGCTCGAACCAGGGACCTGCGGATTAACAGTCCGTCGCTCTACCGACTGAGCTATGGGAGAATAGATTGGCTCTCCAACCTGGGCTCGAACCAGGGACCTGCGGATTAACAGTCCGTCGCTCTACCGACTGAGCTATTGGAGAATCTGACAGCGATTATAGAGAGATTTAAAAAGGGGTCAAGGCACTTTTAGAAAAAAGCTGTAGAAATTGAATCAAGTGTTTTAAAAATAGTCGAAAAGGTTTGTAGTTCAAACTGTTATGTTTATGTAAACCGATCCTAACAGCAAAATCGCGATCAGCCTGAATTTTGATAAGTGATCTGGATCATAAGAAATGAGCGGTTGATCGCGCATACAAATCAATATGCTCTCAATTTAAAAAATACAGGTATAAAAAAACCCACTTCGCAATGAGTGGGTTTCTTCAGAATTTTGGCTCTTCCACCTGGGCTCGAACCAGGGACCTGCGGATTAACAGTCCGTCGCTCTACCGACTGAGCTATGGAAGAATAGATGGCTCTCCAACCTGGGCTCGAACCAGGGACCTGCGGATTAACAGTCCGTCGCTCTACCGACTGAGCTATTGGAGAATCTGATCGGCATTTTAGGGATGAATAACCAGGTCGTCAATCAATTAATGTAAAGAAATGAATTGTTTGCTTCATAAATATTCATTTAGAGCCTAAAAATAAAAAAATCACCCGAAATGGGTGATTTTTTTAGCAAAGAAATAAAAAATTATTTCTCAACACCTGCAGGCTGACCTGCATATTTCGCATTTGCATAATCCCAGTTTACTAGGCTTTCTAGGAAAGTAGAGATGTACTTAGGACGAGCATTACGGAAATCGATGTAGTAAGCGTGTTCCCAAACGTCAATCGTCAACACTGCAATTTTACCGTGCGCCATTGGCGTATCAGCATTTGAAGTTTTCATGATAGAAAGCTGACCGTTTACTTCGTCAGCCACTAACCAAGCCCAACCTGAACCAAATTGAGTAGTTGCAGCAGCAGCAAATTCTTCAGCAAATTTTTCATAAGAACCGAATGCTTCGTCAATTTTCGCAGCCAAAGTACCAGTTGCTTTACCGCCACCGTTTTTAGCCATACAGTTCCAGTAGAACGTGTGGTTCCAAACTTGAGCCGCGTTATTGAAAACACCTGCTTTAGAAGCATCACCAGCAGTTGCTGTAATAATTTCTTCTAGAGTTTTGCCTTCAAGCTCAGTACCAGCGATCAGGTTATTCAGGTTAACCACATACGTATTGTGGTGTTTGTCGTGATGGTATTCTAAAGTTTCTTTGCTGATGTGTGGAGCAAGATCTTCGTAGCCATAAGGTAATGCTGGTAAAGTAATGGTTGTCATGTTTTCAATTCCTTGCATTTTGCTGGGTTTTAACAATAAGTGGCTTTATTGTAATAGATAATCGGGCCGAAATGGGCATCGTGTATAAATAACAATACAGAATAAAGCCTGAAAATATATGAATAAAGCCACTGATCATAACCGTCAGTCGAATTAAATCGGATTGTTTAATTCGAAATAATCATACTCAATATTAAACTGTTCTGAAATAGCCTTGGCCAGGCGTTGCACACCGTATTTTTCAGTCGCATGATGGCCACAGGCATAATAATGGACATTCAGTTCCTGAGCTTCATAAAAGGTGCGTTCGTTCACTTCACCTGAAATATAGGCATCACAATCTTGTAGTGCCGCTTTTTGAATATAATCCTGCGCACCACCGGTACAGAAACCGACTTTATGGATTTGAGTTTTTTCAGCAGGAAGATGAATCGCATCAAAGCCCAGCTTTTCTGAAACATAATTTTTAAAATCTTCCGGACTCATCGGCTGTTTTAAATAGCCAATATTGCCAATTGGACGTTTCTCACTCGGATCAAGCTGTTCGATATTTTCGAGTTCTAATAAATCCGCAATGGCGGCATTATTTCCCAGTGTTGGATGACTGTCTAAAGGCAGATGATAGCCAACCAGTGAGATATCATGTTGAATCAGGGTTTTAATGCGCTTACCACGCATTCCCGTAATCGGATAGGCTTCACCTTTCCAGAAATAACCATGATGAACCAGCAATAAATCTGCGCCTTGCTCAATTGCAGCTTCAATTGCACTCTGGGAAGCAGTCACAGCACAGAGGATTTTATTCACCTCGGATTTGCCTTCAATCTGCAAGCCATTCGGTGCATAGTCCTTAAATTCACGTGATGCCAAAGTCTGGTCACACCATTGAATAATATCGTTCAAATTCGCCATAAAATTCCTGTAAGTTTAAAAACTTGCCCATATTTATCTATAGGTCTAATTGTAACTAAAGCTGCACAAATCTCTGTGGAATTTTTTGTGTTTAGTTATGTGTTTAGCATTACAATAGGACACAAATTACTTAGTCATCAACGAATTAAAATATTTTAGAGGATAGCAACGTGCGCCGCACCTTTACATGGTTACCCTGGGTGTTACTGATTTTAGTCATTATCGGTTTTTTGGGGTGGCAACAACTACAAAAACCAAAGGCACCAGTTGCGCCAGATGGCGTCAAAATGCCTGCTGAAAAAGTAGAGCCGTTGATTGATACGTCGCGCTCAGGAGGCGTGGTCTCCTACAGTGCTGCTGTAAAAGTGGCAGCCCCGGCTGTCGTGAATATTTTTACTACCCAAAAAGTCAAGCAACAGGCGCATCCTTTACTGACCGATCCGGTATTTCGTGAATTCTTTGGCGATCAGTTGCCTGACCAGTATGGACAAAGCCCGAATGAAAACAGTTTAGGTTCGGGTGTAATTGTACGTCCAGACGGTTATATCCTGACCAATAACCACGTGATTGCGCAGGCCGATCAGATTGTAGTGGCTTTGCAGGATGGACGTCGTGCCGAAGCTAAAGTGGTCGGAACTGACCCGGATACCGATCTGGCCGTGATCAAGATTGAACTGACGCAATTGCCAGTTTTGCCATTTAAACTCAGTGGCAATGAAGTCGGTGATGTGGTTCTGGCCATTGGTAATCCTTTTGGTGTTGGGCAAACCGTGACGCAGGGGATTATCTCGGCAACGGGCCGTTCAGATTTGGGTATCAATACCTATGAAGACTTTGTACAGACCGATGCTGCAATTAACCCGGGTAACTCGGGCGGTGCACTTATTGATGTCGCCGGTAATTTAATTGGCGTCAATACCGCAATTTTCTCGCAGTCTGGTGGTTCGCTGGGGATTGGTTTTGCCATTCCGGCCAAAATTTGTCAGCAGGTGATGAATGCCATTTTGAAAGATGGCCGTGTGGTTCGTGGCTGGTTAGGGATCAGCTTATTACCTGCAGAGCGTGATGATGTCCTGCAACCCAAAGAAAAAGGTGAGACGGTCGCAGAAGTGCTACCGGATGGACCTGCTGCCAAGGCTGGAATCCAGCGTGGCGATAAGATTATGAAAGTAAATGAGGAAGAGATTAGTTCTGCCTCACATCTGATTAATTTTGTGGCCTTGCAAAAGCCAAACAGTACCATTCAGATTGAAATTGAGCGGGCAGGAAAAACCATGATCCTAGAGGTTGTGGTGACTGAACGTAAGGCACAAGACAGTGCTTCACAATATATTCCTCTGCCAGGCCAATAAGTTTGATTAAAAAAAATCCCTCATGATGAGGGATTTTTTTTATACTTTCTTTCAGCATGTTCTGATACAAAAGTGAAATATTAAGCGTTTTATAAATCATTTAGCTTAGTGAAATAACATTAAAAGAGAAAATAAAAATGAATTTTATGACGGCAGATCAGGCCAAAATTTTATCTAATGTTGCTAACCTGAATATTGAAATGTATAAGCCACGTCTGGCGCAACTGATTGAAGATAATGCCCGGCAAGGCAATACAGCGGTACTGACAGTTTTTCCCAAACATCTGCCTTTGGAAGATATCCGTGCCTTGTCTGCCGAGTTAACAGATCTGGGTTATAACGTACGTTTTGAAGTACAAGAATTTTATTACAGCTTTAATGTCTACTGGCTGTAATTTTAACAGTTGTTCAAAAAAGGTCCTGTTTAGGCATATATTTTGCTGCGTTCATCTCATATTTAAACTATGAGAAATTTATGTCTTTATTTATTCATCGTGCAGCATGGGTTGATGCGCCTTATGTAGTACTTTCCTCCGGATTAGGCGGACATGCCAGTTTCTGGAATCCACAAATTGAGGCTTTGCAGCAATATTTTCATGTGGTGGCCTATGATCAGGAAGGTTGTCATTCGGATTCTGAACTCTTGCCAACGCCTTATTCCGTAGATCATATGGCCCGACAGATTCTGGATTTATTGATCAATCAGGATATCCGTGAATTTCATTTTATTGGTCATGCATTGGGTGGGCATATCGGCATGCAGCTTGCGACTTATCAAGTTGATAAAGCGTTTAAGTTATTCAGCCTGACTATGTTGAATGCCTGGGGAGAACTGGATTCACATACCCAAAAATGTTTTCAGGCAAGGACTTCTTTATTGCTGAATAGCGGGACTGAGGCCTATGTGCGGGCACAAGCCTTATTTCTGTATCCTCCACACTGGATCTCGACACATCTTGACCCGTTAACAGAAGCAGAAAATAAACAGCTACTGGACTTTCCGCCAATTCAAAATGTCTTAGCTCGTATACAGGCAGTGCAGGCTTTTAAGCTAGAGGAGGCACATCAGCAGGCGCTCAAAGATGTTCTTGTACATCTGATTGCCAATCAAGATGATTTTTTGGTGCCTTATCAACGCTCGCAACAACTTCAGCAATTATTGCCGCATAGTCAGCTCAGTCTGTTTGCAACAGGAGCGCATGCTTCTACAGTGACTGAAACCGCCCAGATCAACCAAAGCATACTGCAATTTTTAAAATCAGCCTGATATTTTCAGCAAATCACTTTGTTTGCTCAAGCCAGAACTTATTTCTGGCTTTTTATTTTTTCTAATGAATCATTTTTATGGTTTTTACTCAAAATCTGATTCTTCCTAAAAGCGATGATGATCAATTTTAATGCACCTCAATGAAACACGATGAGCAAAATTGATTCAGGGGTGGAAATCATTATTTTACTAAAAATTCAAAAAAATAAATATTAAGTATTTGAAATTAAATAAATAAAATTAATTGGCACGCGCTTTGCAATATTTTAAACATAAATAAAAAACCTGAATTGGCAACAGGGTTTTGAATATTGGTTAAAAATAATGAGGTGTGAAAATGAAAATAGGTGTCTTTTGTCCAATTGGAAACAACGGCTGGTTACTCTCTGAAAATGCACCACAGTACATGCCGACTTTTGAGTTAAACAAACAAATCGTACAACGTGCTGAACACTATGGTTTCGATTTCGCACTCTCCATGATCAAGCTGCGTGGCTTTGGTGGCAAGACCGAATTCTGGGAACATAACCTGGAAACTTTCACCCTGATGGCGGGTCTCGCAGCGGTGACCAGCAAAATTCAAATTTATGCAACGGCAGCCACTTTGGTCATGCCACCGGCAATTGTGGCACGTATGGCATCTACCATTGATTCTATTTCTAATGGCCGTTTCGGTCTGAATGTGGTGACCGGCTGGCAGCCACCTGAATACACCCAGATGGGCATGTGGCCAGGCAATGAGTATTTTGGCAAGCGCTATGAATATCTGTCTGAATATGTACAGATCCTGCGTGAGCTCTGGGCAACTGGAAAATCAGACTTTAAAGGCGAACATTTCCAGATGGAAGACTGTCGTGTCAGCCCTCGCCCGCAAGCAGACATGAAAATCATCTGTGCTGGTCAGTCTGATGCCGGTCTGGAGTTTTCTGCGCAATATGCTGACTACAACTTCGTGTTTGGTAAAGGGCTGAATACACCGACCGCTTATGCAGAAATTAATGATCGCCTAAAAGAAAAAACAGATGTGACGGGTCGTGATGTACAGACTTATGTGCTGTTTATGGTCATCGCGGCAGAAACTGATGAAGAAGCTCAAGTGAAATGGCAACACTATAACGATGGCGCAGATATGGAAGCGATTAACTGGTTGATGAATCAGGGCGGGAAAGACACGACTTCCGGTGCAGATACCAATATCCGTCAAATGGCGTCTAGCGTATCTCCAGTGAATATCAATATGGGAACCTTGGTAGGTTCTTATGAAAATGTGGCACGAATGTTGGATGAAATTGGCGAGATCAAGGGCACTGAAGGTGTGTTGCTGACCTTTGATAATTTCGTTCAGGGCGTAGAAGATTTCGGTCAGAAAATCCAGCCATTGATGAAATGTCGTGACCATATTGTGATTGAGGGCGACGCACCTGTATTGGAGAAAAGCGCATGAGTGAGCCAGTGGTAACTGCCAGTTTTACAGAAAAACTAGGTACCGGAAAAATGCTTAAAGCTGAGCCTGAAGCGATTTGTCTGGCACCAGAACAGACTGCGCTAATTGTGATCGACATGCAGAATGCCTATACCTCACAGGGGGGCTATCTGGATCTGGCGGGTTTTGATGTTTCAAAAACTAAATCGGTCGTAGATAACATTAAAAAGGCAGTCGATGCTGCGCATGCGGCCGGTATTCAGGTCATTTATTTCAAAAATGGCTGGGATGCAGAATATAAGGAAGCAGGTGGTACGGATTCTCCAAATTTCCATAAATCCAATGCCTTAAAGACCATGCGCAAACGTCCAGAATTACAGGGGAAATTACTGGCCAAAGGGGGCTGGGACTTTGAACTGATTGATGAGTTACAGCCACTGCCACAAGATCTGGTCATTGAAAAGCCTCGCTATAGCGGTTTCTTCAATACCGCACTGGACAGCATGTTGCGTGTCCGTGGCATCCGTAATCTGGTTTTTGTCGGAATTGCCACCAATGTCTGCGTGGAGTCGACCCTGCGTGATGGTTTCTTTCTGGAATATTTCGGCGTGGCGCTGGCGGATGCCTGCCATCAGGCCGGGCCAGTCGAAGCCCATGAAGCCAGTCTGTATAACATCAAGACCTTCTTTGGCTGGGTATCCGATACCGCAAATTTTGTCGAAACCTTTCAAAAAGAAAGTGAATCACTTAAAGAAACTAAATTGGCTGAAAGTGCCTAAAAAATTAAAGATCAGGATTAAGGAAAAAACAGTATGCCTAAAGAAGTCATTATTCCAGCAGGAACTTCAAAACCGTTAGCGCCGTTTGTACCGGCAACCAAGGCAGACAATATTGTCTATGTGTCAGGCACATTGGCCTTTGATGAAAATAATAACATCGTGCATGTCGGTGATGCGGCAGCCCAGACCCGTCATATTCTGGAAACCATCAAGCGTGTGATTGAAGAAGCCGGTGGCAGCATGGATGACGTCACTTTCAATCATGTGTTTGTCAAAGATTGGGCAGATTATGCGGCGATTAATACCGTTTATGCAGAGTATTTCCCTGGAGATAAACCGGCACGATATTGCGTACAGACTGGCTTGGTTAAACCGGATGCGTTGGTCGAAATTGCCTCGATTGCCCATGTATAAGCCGAACCACCTGATTCAATCTCATTACTAGATGCCCTAAGTCTGTCACTGAAAACTGACTTCGGGCGGGGAGAACAGCATGAATGCCAAACTGTCTAAAATCGTCACGGAAGCGGTTGCAGAGAATAATGCATCAAATAAGGTTTTAAAGAATGAAACCACAGCTGAAGTATTTACCCAGGTCGATCAGCAGACTTTCCGTCAGGGTATGTCCAATCTGGGCGCGGCGGTGAATGTGATCACTACACAAGGTGCGGCAGGACAGGCGGGATTTACAGCATCAGCGGTATGCAGTGTGACTGATACACCGCCGACTTTACTGGTCTGCCTGAACCGTTCGGCCTCAGTTTATGAGACTTTCAAGAATAATCAGGTGTTGTGTGTGAATACTTTGGCATCACACCAGCAGCATCTATCCAATCTGTTCGGTGGAAAAACGCCGATGGCAGAGCGTTTCAGTCAGGGGAACTGGAAAACCTTGGTGACCCAGTCACCTGTACTTGAGGAAGCCTTGGTCAGTTTCGACTGCGAGGTGGTCCAGCAATTATCCGTAGGCAGTCATGACGTGCTGTTCTGTGAAGTGAAAGCCATGTGCCAGCGTCAAGGCAATGCGCTGATGTACTTCAACCGTTCTTACTGTGAGCCACACAAAATGTGCTAAATCAATTCAGTCCTAATCAAGGAGGGGAAGCCCATGCAAGAAAAAGAATCGTGGTTTCCAAAATTTAAGCCTTACCAAGGCAATATCGATACAACACCAGTTCAAACAGATGAATATCTGCCGGCTGGGAAAAGTATTATTCTCGGTTTACAGCATGTGTTTGCGATGTTTGGAGCAACCGTGCTGGCGCCGCTTTTAATGGGGTTTGATCCCAATCTCACGATTTTTATTACCGGGATTGGTACCATTTTATTTTTCCTGATCACTGGCGGTCGATTGCCTAGTTATCTGGGATCCAGTTTTGCCTTCATTGGCGCTGTGGTGGCGGTGACCGGTTATTCAGGCGTTGGAGCGAATCCCAATATCGGATTGGCACTCGGGGGAACCATCGCCTGCGGTATTGTTTATGCCTTGATTGGCCTGCTGGTCATGAAAACCGGTACCGCATGGATTGAAAAGCTGATGCCACCCGTGGTCACGGGCGTCATCGTGATGATTATCGGCTTGAATCTGGCACCAGTCGCGATCAAAAGTGTCTCAGCCAACCAGTTTGACTCTTGGATGGCACTGGTCACCATTATCTGTATCAGTGTGATTGCGGTATTTACCCGTGGGATGGTGCGCCGTTTACTGCTGTTATTAGGCCTACTGTCTTCCTACCTGATTTATTTTCTTTTCACTAATGTAATGGGCTTCGGACCTGCGATTGATTTCAGCAAAGTCAGTGAAGCAGCATGGTTTGGTCTGCCAAATTTCCAGAGTCCGGTCTTTGAAATGAATGCCATGCTGATGATTGCACCAGTGGCCATTATTCTGGTTGCAGAAAATCTTGGGCACTTTAAAGCGGTATCCGCAATGACTGGTAAAAATCTGTCGCCGTATATGGGACGCGGTTTCTTTGCAGATGGGGTTTGTACTTCATTATCCGCTTCTGTCGGCGGTACCGGGATGACCACTTATGCTGAAAATATCGGTGTGATGGCAGTGACCAAAGTGTACGCTACCACCGTATTTATTTTTGCCGGGATCTTCGCTATTTTGCTGGGACTTTCACCTAAATTTGGTGCGGTGATCAGTACCATTCCAGTAGCTTTATTGGGTGGCGCATCGATTGTGGTCTTCGGGTTGATTACTGTGGCGGGTGCCAAAATCTGGGTGGATAACCATGTTGATTTTACCAAGAACAGTACCCTGATTATTGGTGCGGTGTGTCTGATTATGGGGACAGGTAATTATAGCTTGCAGATTGGTGGTTTCGATTTGGGTGGTATCGGTACTGCGACTTTGGCTGCGATTTTGTTGAACCTGTTCCTAAATCGTGGTGAAGATAAAGAATTGCCTGAACCTGCATCGACCGCAACAGAAGTTGAGGTTAAGCCAGTCGCTTAATATAAGGAGTATTTTTTGAGTCATACAGTTGCATTTTTAGGACTTGGGGCAATGGGCTGGCATATGGCCTCCCATTTGCCAAAACTCGGACATCCGGTTTGGGTCTGGAACCGGACTGAACAGAAAGCGCTAGATCATGCTCAATCTTTCAGGACTCAGGCAGTGGGTATTGAACAGGCGGTTCAGGCAGATTTTATTTTTTCTTGCTTGCCGACCAGTCAGGATGTAGAGAAGCTAATTGCTGCACATCCACCTAAACCGGGTGCAATCTGGATTGACTGTACCAGCGGTGTACCAGAATCGGCCCAAAAACTGGCAAATCGATTGGAGCAACAGGGAAGCTATTACCTGGATGCTCCGGTATCTGGTCAGACTGTTGGGGCAGAAAAAGGCACTTTAACCGTGATGATGGGAGGAAGTGAATCTGCCTTTACGCAAGCCAAACCGGTCATTGCTGCTTTTGCTGGGTTGATTGAATATGTGGGAGAAAGTGGTTCCGGTTTTGCAGTGAAAGCCATTAACAATACTTTGATGGCTACGCATTTATGGGCGCTGGCTGAAGGCTTAACTGTACTGAAAGGGCAGGGAGTTGACTTAAGCAGTGCGTTGAACTGTATTAATCATTCCAGTGGTAAAAGTAGCATGTCGGAAAATATCATGGCGCAGCGTGTACTGAGCCGTGAGTTTCATAAAACCTTTGCGCTGGATTTATTGCAGAAAGATATTGGTATTGCTTTAGAACTGGTGCAACAGCAGCAACTGGATTTATCAGTGATGTCTTTGGTGCAACAACAGTTTCAGCAGATTGCCAGACCTCAGGCCAGCCAGCTGGATTTTTCCGCTGCGGTACAAGGATTGGAACAACGTACGCAAATTGAATTAAGGGGATAAAGTTTTTATTAAAACCTGTTATTAAGAGAAATAATTAATTTTCAATTAAGTTCATCGCAATAGATTTCTTTATCTAAAATATAAAAATCCGGGGATTTAAAATTCCCGGATTTTTATTTTAATTGCTTTAAATAGCCTAAGCTAATTTTAATATGACAAGCTCAAACAATTTAAATAAATATCTTAATTTTGTTGATTCGTCTCATATTCCTGAATGACTTCAAGCGCGGCACGAAACGCTTCCTGGGTTGCCGGTGCACCGCAGTAAGGCAGGCTATGCAACAACACTTCCTGAATTTCCTCAACCGTTGCGCCGTTATTTAGGGCACCTCGCACATGACCTTTTAGTTCAGTGGGACTTTTTTGCGCGGTTAGAAATGCAATGGTAATTAAAGAACGATATTTACGCGGTAAAATACCTTCACGTTGCCAGGTCGAACCCCAGGCATGTTCATTAATCCAGTCCTGTAATGGCTGGGTAAAAGGCACGGTATTTTCCTGAGCACGCTGCACAAAGCTTTCCCCCATTACTTCAGTACGGACTTTCAAGCCATTTTCATAATCTTGTTGTGACATGCTTTATCCTCAATTTTATTATTGCTTTAGCTTAAAGCTTTTAAGCCAAAATACTATCGTGCAATAGTCGTAAAAAAAAGTGGCTCAAAAGCCACTTATGAAGCTTCCAAAGTGAGGTATTGAAACATGGCTCCACTCTGGAATTTATGACACCTTTGATCAAAAGTTTGATTTAAGGTGATACTGAGTGTGAAGGATCAGTTTGCACTGAAGTATCGGTACCTGTAGCATCTTCCTTGATGAGATACGGATTCTCAAGCTCTAATACCTCATTCAAATGCAGATCGAATACATCGGTCAACATGCTGTCATAACGGCGCGCATTATAGTGCAGCAGTTTTTCTGCTTCCTGATCATTAATAAAGCCTTGTAGCTGTGCATCGGCTACATGCTCAGCAAAACTGAGTCCTTTAAATTGTCCTTTATTTTCAGCTTTTTTAAAGCGATCCCAGAGTTTTTCAATCTCGAGTAGCAGATTGAAAGTAGATTCCATACGGCCAGTGACATCATTTTCATTAATATTATAGTAGACATGTTTTTTGAGTGACTGCCGGAAAGCATTGTTTTCCATCATGCTGTTTGCTACCTGTTGTTTCAGCTGGTCTGATGGTTTCTGTACCGGACGGCCAAATGGGAAACATAGCAGTTTGACCATGCCTGCTGCTGCACCTGATGGAAAGTTAGCAAACAGGTCAAAAAATGCTTCTTGCGCTGTATACAGAGACTTTTCTACCGCAAGCTGTGCATGTAAACGCTCATCTTCAGTCTTTTTGCTATGCTCAAAATATTTCAGAATTGAGGAAGCAATAAACAGATGTGCATGAATATCGGCCAGACGACCCGAAAGCATTTCCTTACGTTTGATATCCCCTGCGAGTAAACCTAGGCACATATCCGCAGTTAAAGCAAAGTTGGCACTCAGCCGATTAATGATCTTATAATAAGGCTGGGTGAAATCAACCGCACTTTGCGGCGCAGCACTTGAGCCACCTGTAAAGGCATAGGCAAAGGAGCGAGCAGTCCGGTTAAAGGTGTAACCCAAATGCTTAAACAGCAAGTTATCAAAAGGATTTAGAGCCGCTGCCGAGTCTTCTGCCTGTAAGAGCTGTAATTCTTCATATAGATAAGGATGGCAGCGCATTGAACCCTGTCCAAAAATCATCAAGGAACGACTGAGAATATTGGCGCCTTCGACGGTAATGGAGACTGGAATTGCCTGATAGTAAGGTGCCAGAAAGTTACGCGGCCCCATCTGAATGGCACGACCACCGACCACATCCATGCCGTGATTGACCACTTTACGCATGCCTTCAGTTGCATAGTATTTGGCAATCGCCGTCATTACGGCAGGCTTGCCACCCTGATTCAGACCACAGGTGACCAGATAACGGAAGGCTTCCAGCATATAGGTGTCACTGGCGATTTCACTATTGGCTTCCTGAACACCCTCAAACTTACCAACTGAAATCTTGAATTGCTGACGAATACGAGAGAAAGCACCCACATTTAAATAAGTCATTTCTGAAGTAGAAGTAGACAGCGCTGGTAGGGAAATGCCACGACCGACTGCCAAACATTCCATCAGCATGCGCCATCCTTTACCGGCATTTTTTACGCCACCAATAATCCAGTCCAGTGGAATAAAGACATTTTTACCTTCCACTGTTCCATTCATGAATGGCGGTCCCGGGTTATGCCGTGGTCCCACTATTACGCCTTCATGACTGGCAGGAAGCAGGGCACAGGTAATGCCATATTCAGTCTGTTCACCCAAAAGATGATCCGGATCATACATTTTAAAGGCCAGACCCACCACTGTCGCAATTGGTGCCAAAGTAATCCAGCGTTTGGAAAAATTCATTCTCAGACCGAGTACTTCCTGACCTTCAAACTGGCCATAGCAGACTACACCGGTATCAGGAATCGCACCAGCATCGGAACCGGCCTCCGGACTGGTCAAACCGAAACAGGGAATTTCTTCGCCTCGCGCCAGACCCGGCAGATAACGGTCTTTCTGTTCTTCGGTACCATAATGCAGTAACAGCTCGCCTGGTCCGAGTGAGTTCGGTACCATACAACTCACGGCTGTGGTCAGAGATCGCGAAGCAATCTTGCTCATCACCCGACTTTGGGCAAAGGAGCTAAAGGCACGACCGCCGTATTCTTTGGGAATAATCAGGCCCAAGAAACCATGTTCCTTAATATATTGCCAGACATGATCAGGCAGCGCTTTTTGCTCATGAATTTCCCATTCATCCAGCATGCTGCACAAGGTCTCAACTTCATTGTCCAGAAAAGCCTGTTCTTCTAGCGATAATTTGGGATAGGGATAACTGTTAAAGGTTTCCCAGTTCGGTGCACCCATAAACAGTTCTTTTTCCCACCAGCTGGTTCCGGAGTCCAGTGCTTCACGTTCTGTCGGGCTAATACTCGGCATGGCATTGGCCAGTGCTTTATAGGTCGGCTTGGAAATGAACGACATACGTAAAGGGTCGATCATCACCACAAGGCTAATCAGGATCAGCGGAATACCGAGAATAAGTGACCATGGACTAATAAAAGCACACACCACTGATATCACCATCAGCGCAATTGCACCAGCGCTACGGGAGAGCTGAAAATAGAAAATGGCCCATAAACTGAGTAATAGCAGTAGTACAGCAAATATAAATAGCATTGTTATAGTTCTCCAGATTTATACAACGCTGCCTGTGCCGAGATCTCATAGAATTTTTGTCACAGTTCATTCATTTTTTTTGTCGCTTGAGGATCGGACAGGTTCAGCATTGCACGTGTGAGAATGATCGTTTTCAAGTCTTGCAACGATATTTTTAAATCTTTCATCTATTTTTGAGATTGTTTGAAAAATGCTCAGTCTTCAAGTGAGAACGCGCAAAGAAATGTGAAGATAAGTAATGACTTAATCTTATCTAAAATAAAAAATGGGGTTTAACACTCAGTAAAGATTTAAATTGAAGAGATAAAAAAGCCCTCTACAAGAGAGGGCTTTTATTTCATTAGTTTAAACAGGATTAAGCTTCAATGGCCTGAACTGCAATTTTCTTGGCAGGGTCAACTTTACGGCGCACTGCTGGTACAGGTTCGCCATTGTATTGGCGGTCGGCAAAGTAGCTTGAACGAACCATTGGTGCTGCCCAGATATTGCGGAAGCCCAGTTTTTGGCCATGTTCGGTATAACGTTCGAATTCTTCAGGTGTCACAAAGCGATCAATCGCTGCATGTTCTTTTGAAGGCTGTAAATATTGACCAATCGTCACATAATCTACGCCATGTGCATGCAGATCATCAAGCAGGGCAAGCACTTCTTCTTCAGTTTCACCAATGCCGACCATCAGACCACATTTAGTTGGTACGTCCGGGCAGTATTCTTTAAACATTTTCAGCAGGTTTAAAGAGTGCTGATAGTCAGAACCTGGACGCATGGCTTTATACAGACGTGGCACTGTTTCGATATTGTGGTTAAACACATCTGGCGGGCATTCAGTCATGATGCGCAGCGCGATATCCATACGGCCACGGAAATCTGGTACCAGAATTTCCAGTAAGGTATTCGGACTTAGAGCACGTGCTTCTTTAATACAATCGACAAAATGCTGTGCACCGCCATCGAGTAAATCATCACGGTCTACCGAAGTGATTACCGCATATTTCAGACCCAGGTTGGCAATGGTCTCAGCCATATGACGCGGTTCATCTGCATCGAGTGCATTTGGACGGCCATGAGCCACATCACAGAATGGACAGCGACGGGTACAGATATCACCCATAATCATAAAGGTCGCAGTACCGCCACCAAAACATTCAGGCAGGTTTGGACAGGCGGCTTCTTCGCACACCGTATGTAATTTTTGCTGACGTAATGTGGTTTTAATACGTTGAACTTCTTCAGGTGCCGCCATTTTCACCCGGATCCAGTCCGGCTTACGTGGCGTTTCAACCGTAGGAACAACTTTTACAGGAATGCGGGCAACTTTTTCCGCACCGCGAAGTTTGACGCCCTGTTCAGGTTTACGGTTTTCAGACATATTCAACTTTTCCACTGTTTTTGAAGGGGGAGATACTCAAAGATAGCGCAGTTATTATAACGAACTTCGTTCTAAATAGGGCAAAAAGGGGTATTCATTTAAAAAATGTTCTTATCAAGCAATATATGTGAGTTAAATACACCAAATCAACAGGATTTACGTCATAATAAGCAGGTAGATTAAAGTGAATTTTTTAATTTTGAGGAGCGTTGAATGCCACGTAAAAAAGAGGTCGTTAGTGGGACTTTCGTTAAATATGATGCGGTAGTTCTAGGTTCGGGCCCTGCGGGCGAAGGCGCGGCAATGAAACTTGCCAAATCTGGTAAGCGTGTTGCAATCGTTGAGATGCGTGAACAGCTGGGTGGCAACTGTACCCATGTCGGTACGATTCCAAGTAAAGCATTGCGTCAAACAGTATCCAGTATTATCCGTTATCAACGTGATCCACTGTTTCAAAAAGTCGGGGACTGGAAGCAGTTCACCATGAAGCAAGTGTTGCGTCATGCACATAAAGTTATTCAACAACAAGTAGATACACATTCACGTTTCTACGACCGCAATAAAATTGATATTTATCATGGTCGTGCCTATATTCAGGATCAAAATACCATTTTTGTATTTAACCCAGACGGCATTAAAGAAACGCTGATGTTCAAGCAACTGGTCATTGCCAGCGGCTCGCGTCCATATCGTCCAGACATTCTTGATTTTAATCATCCACGTGTATTTGATTCAGACAAAATTCTGGATCTGGACTATTCCATCCAGAAAATCATTATTTATGGTGCAGGTGTAATCGGTTGTGAATATGCCTCGATCTTTATTGGTCTAGGACATAAAGTCGACTTGATCAACACCCAACACAAACTTTTAAGCTATCTGGATGATGAAATTTCTGATGCACTGTCTTATCACTTGCGTGAACAGGGTGTATTGATTCGTCATAATGAACAGATCGACTTTTTAGAAACATTTGATGACCATGTGGTGATGCACACGCAAAGCGGCAAGAAAATTAAAGCCGATGCAATTTTGTGGTGTAATGGCCGTTCAGGCAATACCGATGGTCTAGGCCTTGAAAATGTCGGCCTGAAACCGAACAGCCGTGGTCAATTGACTGTGAATGATCAATATCAGACCGAAGTAGAAAATATCTACGCTGCCGGTGATGTGATCGGTTGGCCTTCGCTAGCCTCTGCTGCTTATGACCAAGGTCGTTGCGCAGGTGCCAACATGAGCGGCGAGAAAGACGTTGCACCGGTGACTGATATTCCAACCGGGATTTATACCATTCCTGAGATTTCTTCGATTGGTAAAACTGAACAGCAGCTGACTGAAGAAAAGATTCCGTATGAAGTCGGTCAGGCATCATTCCGTCATTTGGCACGTGCACAGATTACCGGTGATACTATGGGCGAATTAAAGATTCTGTTCCATCGTGAAACGCTGGAAGTTTTGGGGGTACATTGCTTCGGTAATAATGCCTCTGAAATTATCCATATTGGTCAGGCAGTTATGAACAGCCCGAACAATACGATCAAGTACTTTGTAGAAACCACGTTTAACTATCCGACTATGGCGGAAGCGTATCGTGTAGCAACGCTGAATGGTATGAACCGTTTATTCTAAGTGAGATATTTTACTTAGACCGAAAAACCGCAAGTCTTCACTTGCGGTTTTTTTATTGGAAGTGATTAAGTCAGTCAAGTTGATCAAATCGAATTTTTAAGCCGCCATTTTTCGGCATTCTTCAGCACAGCGGCGGCATGCTTCGGCACATTGCTGACAATGTTCATCTTCATGATGACCACATTCTTCTACACAGTAGTCACAGGCTTTCGCACAAAGTTCACATATTTCATGCATGAATGGAGATTGCTTTTGTTCCATACGGGCGCAAAGCTGACAGATATCTGCACAGTCCAGACAGCGCTGGATACACTTCCGCATCATCTCCAGATCTTCTTCTTTAAGACAGGCACTGGCACAGTTGGCACATGCCAGGGAACAGTTCATACAGGCTTGCACACAATCTGAAAATTGAAGTTCATTCATTTTCTTTTTCCTCTATTCATATGGGTATTGCTGATTTTCTAATACGCTAAGCAGAAAAAGGAAAATACACTAGGCAGATTAGGTGAGGAAAAGTAAACAGGCGCTTTGTTTTGTTAAGGGATTTACTATCTACATTTATATTCAGAGTTAGATATTTTTATTGTTTGAAAAAATAAAAAACCATTGAGCCGGTCAAAGTCTCAATGGTACAGGATTTACATGTGAGTCATTATTATCGAAGGTTGTAATGACCTTTCTTGTTATTCTGATTTTCTCATTTCTAAAACGGACGGCTACCCGCCAGACTGATGCGTTTTAATAAACGGCGCTGATCAGCCGGGAATGGATGGCGTGAGTGCAAAGTCACCTGATTATCCCAGAACACGATATCGCCAATTTCCCAGTGATGTTCATAAGCGAACTCAGGTTTTGAAATATGCTCACGTAATTTTGCGATCAGTTGACTGCCAGCCTGATCATCATAATTGACCAGTTCGACTTCGGTATGCGTATTCAGCCAAAGTGCTTTACGACCGGATTCAGGATGAGTGCGCACCAGTGGATGTGGATAGGCATGACTTAATATGGGCTGATCTTTAAAGCGATACAGCGGGCTATTGCCATAACCTTGATCATCAGCCTGATCTCTGGTTTTTTGACGGCGCACGAAAGGGTTATAAGTAATCAGTTGCAGCTGATCAATCTGTGCTTTGGTTTCTTTATTGAGTGCATCATAGGCTTTAATGGTGTTGATCCAGCTAGTCTGCCCGCCGTCCTGAGGCAGTTCAATTGCATACAGAAGGGAACCAAAAGAAGGTAGGGGTGTCCATTGATGATCGGCATGTGGAGTGAGTTCACCATGACCAGTATAATCGCCTTGACCGACGGCATTGGAAACCGGCACGACATCGGGTGGAACACCGCTATCGGACTGCGCAGCCAGTACCGGTGTGTCTGCACCTGGGCGGAAAATGGAACCGAAATAAGTTGAAAATGCCAGATACTGCAAATCATCCAGACTTTGCTGTTTGAAGATCAAAATCAGGTGCTCGGCCAGCGCCTGTTTTAATTTCAGAATGGTGTCAGATGACTGTGCTTTACGGGCATCCAGACCATAGACCACTGCGCCTAAGGCCTGACCGGTTTGCGGTACAATCTTGATTTCAGCCGGATGTTGAAATTGATCTTGCTGATGCCAGCGTGGGGCATCATGAATCGCTTGTGAAAGTTGGGTTAAGCTGGTCATTATCAAGTCTCAGAATTTTCTTATTGATGAAAATCTAAGAAAATTCCAGACTGAAATAAAATCAAAAGAAATGATAAGTTTATGAATAATCTGTTGTTTTTACTATTCAGTTGATTTTAAAACATTTAACTTATTGTGCGATGGATTGCGCATTTTCTGCTGAGGATATTCCAGCAGTTTAGTGTGCGCAAAAAGCCTGATTAAAATATTCAAACAGCTGAGGGGTTTGAAACCACAGTCCAATCGACAAAGCCAGTAAAAGCAGGATTGCCACCACAATCGAGAGTTTGAGTTTCAACAGAGAATCAGTCATGGACGATTTGCTCCTCATTGACCCAGAAATGCACCAGTACGCCAAAAATGCTGAGGACAATTGATAGCATCCACACCGCATTATAATTGCCGCTCAAATCATGGTTGACTCCACCGAGCCAGCCACCGAAAAACGAGCCAACCTGATGGGTGAAAAATACAATACCACTGAGCATGGTCAGATATTTCACTCCGAACATATTGGCCACAATGCCATTGGTCAGCGGAACGGTCGATAACCAGAGTAATCCCATAATGACACCAAAGCTATAGACTGTCCATGTGCTGAGAGGCAGCATGAGAAAGGCAATAATCGCAATTCCACGCAGGGCATATAATCCCATTAGCAGATGCGGTTTGGAATATTTTCCACCGAGCCAGCCGGCCGTATAGGTGCCTACCACATTAAACAGACCCACTAAGGCTAAGAAAATCGTACCGGTTGTGGCATTAAAGCCATGATCAATTAGATAGCCTGGTAGGTGGATACCAATAAAAACGACCTGAAAACCACAAACAAAAAAGCCCATGGCCAGAAACCAGAAGGGTTTATGATTTTTCACCACCACCAGAATCTGTTTAAAACTGAGTGAGACTTTATTGGGGGTAGAGGCTGCATTGGGATGAACATACATCGGTGCTTTCAGCATCCAGGCCAATGGCACAATCAGGGCAATCAGAATGGCACTGAATACTAACGCTGCTGACCAGCCAACATTTTGTAATAGCAACAGGGTCGAAGGCAGCATGATAAACTGACCAAAAGACCCGGCCGCACTGGCAATACCCATCGCCAAACTGCGTTTTTCTGGTGGTGCCGCACGCCCGACCGCAGATAATAACACCGGAAATGAGGTAGCAGACAGGGCGAGACCCAGAATCAGACCTATACTCAGATTAAGCAATAATCCGGTTGAGCTAACTGCCATCAAGAGTAGACCGATTGCATATAAGGCTCCGCCTACAGCTACCACAATCTTGCTGCCATATTTATCGGCAAATGCCCCGGTAATCGGCTGAACTGCACCCCAGATCAGGTTTTGCATGGCAATGGCCAGGCTAAAAACATTATGACCCCAGCCAAACTCTTCGCTCATCGGCACCAGATACAAGCCAAATGCATGACGTACACCCAATGACAGTGCCAAAATGATGGCGGAGCCAATCAGCATAAAAATAAGAGCTTTGGAAAATTGACTGTCAGCCATACGTCATTCATGCCTATAAAGTTGATATGTATAGTATTCGATTCAAGCAATAGAGGCGATTAAATAAATATTGATCAAAAGATAAATTTTTTTTATCAATATATTAAGCCTAAAAAAAACGGCCGAAGCCGTTTTAATTAAAAATCGGATATTGAGCTTAGAAACGCATACCGATCCCGGCATAGGCCAGAATCGGATTGACTTCAATATCGGCTTTAGAGCGAATCAGCTCACCTAGATTTGCATCTGTCACTGTAATTGTCGTGTCATTTTTCAGATGTGCATAAGAGACTGAACCGACTGCAAACCAGGTTTCATTAAAGTCATAGCTAAAGCCGACCGTGGCCACAGGCGCGAAAGCATCGGATGCTTCCAGATCAACTTTCGGGTTGGCTGAACTTGGCGTGCCATCCAGAGAAGCACCAGCTTTTCCTTCCTTGATATTGGCAATCATATGTCCGGCAGCAATCAGGTCTTGCTCGGTACGTGAGTTAATTTCCAGTTCATTGAAATAGGCATACATGACACCTAAGCCGACATAAGGCCGGAATTTATTGACCCCGGTTTTACCAAAGTGATACTGGAATTCAAAGGCAGGTGTCCATGCGCGGGCAGAAGCCGCCGGCCCATAAGCTTCCAGATCAGTAATGAGAATATCATTTTTCAATTCAATGCCAGGTAAATCAATTCCACCTGGAATTTGTGGAATTAAATCAAGACTTGGAGTCGCAAGCGCAGAAAAAGGCGCGTAGATTTTACCACTGCCTTGCAAGTCTACTTTAGGTGGAATGCCGGCTTTCATTTCAAAAGAAATATTATCGGTAAAATAGTAATTGGTCATAATGCCTAAGGTGGTGACATCATCCGCTTCCAGGCCTGTACCAGGATTATTCCAGCTTTCCAGTCCATAGATTTCAGCTCGCCCACTTAACTCTGCAGGCAGTGTTTCTGTACCAAGTCGATCCAGAATATTAACAAAAACAGAGGAAAGGTTTGGGTCCATGTCTGGATCAAGATTATTTTTCACAGAGTCAATTGAGATATCACCTACTTGTGATGTTTCGCCTTCTTTAACAGCAGTATTCACTTTAAAGGGCTGGGCCTTGCCTTGCGGCATCACATGCAATGCACCGACTGATACCGAGAAACGCTTAAAGCCATCTCCATCTTGCAAGCTAAAATAAGGGGAATCTGCATGCGCGACCATAGGTAAAGTGGCTAGGCCTGCCATACATGCCAGCAATGTTTTCATTGATTTGGAACTCCATGTCCAGTGTGTTTATTCGTTTTTCTAGTTAACTAATTATGTGAATTACATTAAAAAATTCAGTTATAGAACAACAGGTCAAAAGTCAATCGATGGTTAATATTGGTAATTTCTGTATATTTTTTGTTTATATCTCTTGAGTTTTAAGAAATGTATAGTGTGTAAAAATCATTATTTTTATCTGACTAGCTTAAGTATAAAAATGAAGGAAATTTACTCTTGAGAGCGTTAAAATTTCAATCCTATGAATTTTTATCATGGAAGATATAGAGGAGAGTTTAGGTAAATTTTAGGCTGCATTGATTCAAGCATTTACCATTATGGGATTATTTTTTATTTTTCCAAAACAAGAACATATGAATTTATCCAAGATCCTGCTACCCAGTCGACTGAGTTTTTTTGTACAATAGCTGCATATATTATTGAGTGAATCACATGAGCACCCAAACTCCTCCCAAAAAAAAGCCCCTGGTTAATTTACCTTTCCCGATCAAACAGGCAGAGCAAAATGCTGCAGAAGAAGTTCTGGAAGATTTAAGACCAAGACCACAGCGTTATGCTGACCGTACTTGGATGCCACCACGTGGTACTCGCCGTTCAATGGGCAAACGCTAATTGATCGGACTCAAAAAGCTATGATAAATCATGGCTTTTTTTGTGGAAGTTTTTAGGGAGTTAGCGATCAATATTTGATTTATCTTTCGAGCAAAGAGAAATTAGAACTCTAATTTATCCAAATCTTTTTCAATTTTATTCTCGATAAAGCAAACGAAATATTTAAGCTCTCTAAATGCCAATCAAAATAAAATCCAGACCTGATGGATTTCATATTCAACATATTAGCCGTCCAGAAAAAAAGCCAATTCAAACATTGGCTTTTTTTTGAAAAATATTTTGATAGCACTAACGAATGCTTTTACGCGCTTTATTTTCCGGTTTCGGTGGCGCAATTTCTCGCTCACCTTGCCAGACATCGATAAAATCTTTCTCGTTAATATTATAAAGTTCTAGTAGTGCTAAAATCACGCCTCCAAACAACATGGCACCTTCTGAATGGCTCTGAAAATCGACCAGCTTGGTATTCAGGTTGTGCAGGATATCTTCAATTTCAAAGACACGTTCCCGTCCATTGCTATCGGTTGGATAGATCTGGGTATTTAGAAGAATTCTCGCCAGACTTTTCTCATTTTCAGTCAAAGGCAGTTCTTCAATCAGCTCATCGCTGGCCGGAGTTAAAATGACCGAATCGCGGAATATGGTATGTAAAAAATTTGCGCTTAATTTTGGCAGCGGCTTTTCGACAAAAGGACGGAAAGATTGCGGGAAAATCACATTACGTGAGATGCCTTTAAACATCGGTGCAATTTCCTCAACCTTATAACCTGCGATCCCACAACCCAAGGAAGTAATAAAATATTTATTTTTAGGATGGTTTTTGGTGTAAATCTTAAAGTCATCAATATAGTGCTGGATTTGTGAGAGTGGCATTTGTTGCAAATGCTCGTTCATTGTTGGAATAGCATAGCTCTGACCCGCCCAGCCACGACCCACGCCCATGACTGCACCAAAATGCTCAAGTGCCGTTCTGGCAGCTCCACCACCATGCTGTCCAGCCAAGTTACTGCCAAAAACAAAAACCGTATTTTCCGGAAGGGATTTAACAATACTTTCATCGTGATAGTGGTAAGTCATAATTGTCTATTCTAGGCCATCCTGATCTTCATGTTGCCCGTGAAATGAATAGGGGTCAAGGCAAAATTGTGCCGGACTAGCCAAACAGATAGGTCAATATTCCACCCATGAGCCAAAACATGATGCCGAGTACGCCCAAATAAAGCTGCTGGCTGAAAATGCTTGGTTTTTTCTATATTTATTCCCTTTGTAACTGTATATTTTATTGATGATTTTTCAAACTAGAGAGTGAGTCAAGCGCTAACAAATAATGAATGCTAATATTGTTTTATTTTACCAAACAGAAACCTAAGCAGGGATTGAGTAATTCAAATTTGCCCTCATAATAAATCACGTCTATGTCCGCAGCGAAGTCAGCGAAAGCTATGAGTGATAAAAAACCCTTTGAATTAGTGACCAGTTATCAACCAGCAGGCGATCAGCCCCAAGCCATTGCAAAGCTGGTTAAAGGCATTGAACAGGGTTTTCATGACCAGCTTTTACTGGGGGTTACCGGGTCTGGTAAAACCTACACCATGGCCAACGTCATTGCACAGACTCAACGTCCGACCATTGTCATGGCGCATAACAAAACTTTGGCTGCGCAGCTTTACGGCGAATTTAAAGCGTTCTTCCCCAATAATGCCGTTGAGTATTTTGTCAGTTATTATGATTATTATCAGCCGGAAGCCTATGTACCATCTTCAGATACTTTTATCGAGAAAGATGCGGCAATTAATGATCATATTGACCAGATGCGTCTTTCCGCAACCCGCTCATTATTAGAACGTCGTGATGCGATTATTGTCGCATCGGTGTCTGCCATTTATGGTTTGGGTGATCCGAATGCCTACATGAGCATGTTACTGCATGTGGTAGAAGGCGATCGTATTGGCCGTGATGATATTATTCGCCGTCTGGTTGAAATGCAGTATTCGCGCAACGAACTGGAATTCCTGCGCGGTACTTATCGTATTCGCGGTGAAATTATTGATATTTTCCCGGCTGAATCGGATCAGGATGCGATCCGGATTGAACTGTTTGATGATGAAGTTGACTCCATTCGATGGTTTGATCCGCTGACCGGGAAAATGGTTCGTAAAGTACCTCGCGTGACCATTTATCCTAAAAGCCACTATGTGACGCCTAAAGACAATTTATCCCGTGCGATTGAAACCATCCGAGACGAACTTAAAGAGCGTCTGGTGTTCTTCCGGGAAAATGACAAACTGTTGGAAGCCCAGCGGATTGAACAGCGGACACGCTATGATCTGGAAATGATGCAGCAATTAGGTTATACCAACGGCATTGAAAATTACTCACGTCATTTATCTGGACGCCCTGCGGGTGAAGCGCCGCCGACCTTGTTCGATTATATTCCGGATGATGCCTTGCTGATTATTGATGAATCGCATGTGACGGTGCCGCAGATTGGTGCCATGTACAAGGGTGACCGTTCGCGTAAGGAAAATCTGGTCAATTACGGATTCCGTTTGCCAAGCGCGCTGGATAACCGGCCGATGAAATTTGAGGAATGGGAACGGATTGTGCCGACGACTGTTTATGTCAGCGCAACGCCCGCACGTTACGAGCTGGAAAAATCCCAACAGATTGTCGAGCAGGTGGTACGTCCAACTGGTCTGATTGATCCAGAAATTGAAATCCGTCCAGTTCTGACGCAAGTCGATGATGTGCTTTCAGAAATTAATTTGCGTAAAGATATTAATGAGCGGGTGCTGGTTACAACCTTGACCAAGCGTATGGCTGAAGATTTAACCTCTTATTTGAAAGAATACGGGATTAAGGTCGCTTATTTACACTCGGATATCGATACTGTTGAACGTGTCAAAATCATTCATGAACTGCGTACTGGGGTGCATGATGTACTGGTTGGGATTAACCTGCTGCGTGAAGGGCTGGATATGCCGGAAGTGTCACTGGTCGCCATTCTGGATGCGGATAAAGAAGGTTTCCTGCGTTCCGAGCGCTCTCTCATTCAGACCATTGGCCGCGCTGCACGTAACTTGAAAGGTAAGGCGATTCTGTATGCAGACCGAATCACTGATTCGATGCAGAAAGCCATTGATGAGACAGACCGTCGTCGTGCCAAGCAGATTCAGTTTAATGAAGAACATGGCATTACCCCGCGCAGTGCAGTGCGTCAGGTGATCAAGGAAATTGATACCGGTGAAGTATTGGATGATGATTCAATTGAATTGAAAGCCTCGGATCAGGCACGTGCGATCAGTGCGGATGAGCGGCATATCATGGCAGATCCAAAAATGTTTGCGAAACACATTAACAAGCTTGAAAAGGAAATGCTGAAAGCTTCCAAAGAGCTTCAGTTTGAGCAGGCTGCGCGTATGCGTGATGAAATTGTGCGTTTAAAAGCTCAGATGTTTGATTGAGTGGTTTAGCATTTAATTATATTTAAATTACGTAAAATCAATCACAAAGCAAACACAATGTAACAAATTAAGGGCTGTGATAAAGCTATTGTATGAACAGAATTTTTTAAATAAATATTTTGTGAACATGCAATAGGTATCTTTATGACAACTCAAAAATCTTCACGTACCGGATTAAAGCTGGCAAAAATTGCGGTGGGTAGCGCGGTTCTTCTCGGTTTAGGCGCCGCTACTATGGCTTATGCGAAAGACGAGCCATTACCGACCATTGAGAAAGTTGAACTGGACCGTTATTTGGGCACCTGGTACGAAGTGGCACGCAAACCTTTATATTTTCAAAACAAGTGTGATCGTGATGTCACAGCGACTTATACTTTAAATGAAAATGGCAATATTGTGGTGGATAACCGCTGCATTAAAAAAGATGGTGGACAAACCCAGTCATTGGGTGAGGCATTTGTGCAAAATCCACCGCAGAATACCAAGCTAAAAGTCAGTTTCTTACCAGACTTTATTCGCTGGATTCCGGTCGCTCGTGGCGATTATTGGGTCTTAAAACTGGATGAAAATTATCAAACTGTTCTGGTTGGTGAGCCTAAACGCAAATATATGTGGATACTCTCACGTGATCCGCAATTGGATAAAAATGTGGTAAATGAATATTTACAATATGCACAGTCTGTCGGTTATGACCTGAGTGATGTAATTCATACTAAACAAACTCAAAGATAAAAAGATCGTCTTAATGGGAACCATGCTATGGCATGGTTTTTTATTTTATGAGTCGAAAGACAATCTAAAATCGAGAGATAACTACATTTTAAATAGATGAAGCATCAAGCTTTCTATTGTACTAATCGTTATAATGCCGGCGAATGAAAGTAGAGTTTAACTATGTATAAAGGCATCGCGTTATCTGTCTTGGCCTCTGTGGTTTTTGGAGTGCTCTATATATTTACGCCCTTTTTACAGCCTTTAGACAGTGAACAGACTTTTGCTTGGCGTATGTTGGCGACCTTACCATTCCTCACAGCCTTTATGTGGTGGTCGGGTGATCTGAAACATATCAGCAGTATTTTTAAACGGGTGTTGCAACAGCCTTCATTCTTGATCTGGTTGCTGATCAGTTCACTGTTATGTACCACGCAATTGTGGTTATTTCTATGGGGACCTATCAATGGCCGTGGCCTCGAAGTCTCGCTCGGTTATTTTCTGCTACCTCTGGTGATGGTGCTGGTCGGCTGTGTGCTTTATAAAGAAAAATTGTCATCTTTCCAGATGGTCGCCGTTGCTCTGGCAATGTTGGGGGTAGGGCATGAAATCTGGCGGATCGGTTCAATCGCATGGGAAACGGTCTATGTCGCTTTAGCTTATCCACTTTATTTCTTTATGCGGCGTAAATTCGCGACCGATCATCTTGGTGGATTCTGGTGGGATCTATTTCTGATTTTGCCTGTGGCATTTTATTTGGGCTTTATCTATAGCGATTCTATGTCGCTTATGTTGAGTCATTCTCATTTGATCCTGGCAGTTCTTGGATTGGGCTTTTTAAGTGCGTTCGGTTTAGGTAGCTATATTTTGGCTAGCCGATATTTACCCTTTGTCATCTTTGGGCTGTTGAGTTATCTGGAGCCGGTACTGCTTGCTTTTGCCTCGATGGCACTGGGTGAGCGTGTGGAATCAGGTGAATGGCTGACCTATATTCCAATCTGGTTGGCTGTTTTACTGTTGATTGTGGAAGGAATATTGCATTTAAAACAGCAGCAGCTGAAAAAAAATGAGCTGGCAAATAAAGCTGCACAGCTAGAAAAAATCAGAAAAAATAATGAATAATGTGGTTTGCATAAGCATTATATTCGTCAGACAATATTGACCTGATTATTTTTAAAATCATCTACCATTTTGTTTAAAATAATGTTTTCGATATATTAAGGGGATAAACATGTCACAGATTGCGATTCCATATCAGTTACGTGCACGTTTATCACAACTGGAACCAAGTCTGGATTTAAATTGGGAGCGAGAGCTTCGTACTATTCTGGCAGAAGTTTCACCCGAATTAAAAGAAAGTATTGATTTTCAGATTTTAAAGCCCAAGAAAATTCTTTGGGATCAGGAAATGGATCAATACCGCTATCAGGCTCAACATTCGGTAGAACGTCTTAGCCAAAAATTTCTCAATGACCGGATGCGTTACTATGCTAGTACCTTTGGCTTGTCACTGAAAAGTTTGCAGGGTTTGAATGATAGCTTGCAAATTGCGGACTACTTAGAAAACGTCCTGGAACAAATCGATAAAATTGACGTCAATGAAAATTTTCAGATGCAGCGTGAAAAGCTGGAACTGCGTCGTACATTTTTATTAAATGCTGCTGAAATTATTCGTGGTCTTCGCTTACAACCGGTTGAGGGGGTGCGTCAGCTCACTGAACAGCAAATCAAATGCTTTATTATTGAAGTTTTTATCAAGCAGCAATTGTTGGGTTATTGGTATAAGCCGCTATTAAAAAAACAGACTGCAGAAATGACGCATCCACTTTTCCGTTATTTCCTGATTAAAGAGCAGCAGATTCGTCATTTTGATATTGTCCGTACCTCGCAATTTCTATTTATTGTTGCGCCGGTGATGGATGTGCAGCAAAACCCGTATTCTATTCGTCGTTTCCTGATTGAAGAAAAAGGTGCACTTGAAGATCAGGTCTACCTGAATATCCTGATTTTGGACCTGCAGGATGACATGGATGAAGCGGTGGTAGAAACCCTGAAATCGCAGATGCAGCGGATGGTAACTTTACAGAGTCAGATTCATTTGGATGTAATCGATATCGTGCATACGCTGGAACAGGTGTCTGAACAGAAGTTATTGCCTTTACTGGTTGAGCCCATTCAAGTCGTAGAGAAAAATGCCGATGTGGTGGCACAACGTCACTTGAAACAGTTTGAAGAAATTATGACGCGTGAATTGCTTTTGCCGATGCGGGATGCCATTCGTGATCATTTATCGCATATTGAAGAGTTTGATTATCTGTATCTGCATGTCCATAAAATATTTACAGAAATTCTGGCCTATTACCGCGATTTCAAGTCCCAGCCGGGTTTCATGTTTAATCAGTACATCCAGGATTTTGAATATAAGCTGCTGGCTTTTATCCGTTTACTGGAAAAGCGTAAAGCGGAAACCTTTATTCCTACATATCGCAATGAATGGCAAGTCATGCATCAGCGTTCACAGCAGGCTGTTTTGGATATTCAAAATACGATTTCTGAAAATGTACAGCAATACCGGGATCTGAAAAAATATATTAATACACTGCAGCGGCAAAAAGCGGATGAAGAGAAAAAATCCGTATTTAAAAAGTTATGGCGTAAAAATAATTTCGATGAGGCAATTGATACCGCGCTCAACCAATTACAGCAGTTAAAGCGCAGTATGTTTCTGGAAATTATTCAGGTGCCAAGAACACATGAAAACTGTAGTGTATTTCTGGAATTTGAAAGTTTGCAGCATTTGCAGCAGGTTGATCGCCACTATGCTTTTCCCTCTGGGGATAATGGCCTGACCCGTTTACCTTTGCTTATTCACTTGCCCGAAACCTATGATGATTTCGATGTAGAAAACTTCAATGCCTCCATGAGTCTGGACATGAATTTTTCAGCAGGGAGTAGAATCCATCCTGAACAGGGCGGGACGCTAAATTTTGAAATTTAGATTTGTTTGAATAAACAACATTTAACAAATTTGTGTCAGGTACTGAAAAATAGTGGTCTTTAGCATTTTCGGATGCAAAATCATTCAGCTAATTACAACTATTTTTGAAATTTATAGTGAATATACGTTAAAAACCACCCGTCTCAACGAGCTTTTGATTCAAACTTGCGGCCAATTCCATTACAATTGTCGGGTTTAAAAATTTATGCTTAGATTTACAATTAATTAGAGGACGTATCTGTGAGCAAAGACACTATTGTTGCCCTCCATGCAGAACACCAAGGTCGCTGGAAAAACCGTGAAGAACTTGCGGAACGTATGATTGCCCTTGTTGGCCAGTTATATCGTGAAAAAAATATTGTAGCTACAGTTTATGGTCGCTCTTTAATTAACCGCTCTGTGATTCAGATTTTGAAAGCACACCGCCGTACTCGCGTACTGGACGTTGAACTTTCTGTAGTTGATACTTTCCCAATTCTTGAAGCATTGGTGAAAGTAGAAAACATCGGTTCTGCTGAAGTTGATCTGGGTAAACTTGCTGTTGAATTTAAAGAAAAAGGCGGCGACATCGATGCATTTGTTGCAGACGCTGTTAAATCGATCAAAGGCAATGCTGCTGCTGTAGAACATAAAGATGTGGTTCTTTATGGTTTCGGTCGTATTGGTCGTATTCTGGCGCGTTTGATGATTGGTCAATCAGGTCTGGGTCGTGGTCTTAGCCTGAAAGCAATCGTTGTTCGTAAATCATCTGATGGTGATTTGGAAAAACGTGCATCTTTATTGCGTCGTGACTCTATTCACGGTCCATTTGCAGGCACAATTTCTGTAGATGAAGAAAACGAAGCAATCATTGCCAATGGTAACTTCATCAAAGTGATTTATGCTTCTAATCCTTCTGAAGTAGACTACACTGCATACGGTATCAACAATGCACTTGTGATCGACAACACAGGTAAATGGCGTGATGCTGAAGGTCTTGCTCAACACCTTAAATGCCCGGGCGCTGCTCGTGTGATTCTGACTGCACCTGGTAAAGGTGACATGAAGAACGTAGTTTACGGTGTAAACCAAGCGGATATCCTTGATGAAGATACCATCATCTCTGCTGCAAGCTGTACGACTAACGCTATTACACCTACACTGAAAGTATTACATGACAAATACACGGTGTTGAATGGTCATGTTGAAACAGTTCACTCGTTCACGAACGACCAGAACCTGATCGACAACTACCATAAAGCTGACCGTCGTGGTCGTGCTGCAACATTGAACATGGTTATTACTGAAACTGGTGCAGCGAAAGCAGTAGCGAAAGCGCTTCCAGCTCTTCAAGGTAAATTGACAGGTAACTCTGTACGTGTACCTACACCAAACGTATCTCTTGCGATTCTTAACCTGACTTTAGGTCAAGACGTTGATCGTGATGAAGTGAACGAATACATTCGTCAGATTTCAATCGGTTCTAGCCTGCAAGGTCAAATCGGTTATACCAACTCGACTGAAGTGGTATCTTCTGACTTTATCGGTTCACGCACTGCAGGTGTATTTGACGCGCAAGCAACGATCACTTCAGGCAACCGTTTAACTGCTTATGTTTGGTACGATAACGAAGTGGGTTATAGCTGCCAGGTATTGCGTATTGCTGAACAAATGGGCGGCGTAAGCTATCCAAAAGTTCCTGCTGAAACTAATGCATAATTAGTATTTAGCTAAAAAAGAGCCTCATTTGAGGCTCTTTTTTTATGATTTTTTTATTTAAAGCAGACTTTTTAATCTAATAAGAATCGATAAATCTGCTTGCTGGCAAAATATTAATCTGATAACTTACAAAGAGTAAGTATATTAAAATGAGTAAGTAATAAAAAATATTGCGAGAAATAGTATGACAAATTATGCAATCAGCCCATTATTAGGTCAGGTTTTATCAACTGAATGTCCATCACGTGAAATATTGGAACACCTTGCCAATAAATGGTCGGTCTTGGTTTTGCGTTGTTTAAGTGAAGGGGTGCATCGTTTCAGTGAACTGAAACAGCGCATTGAAGGGGTAAGTGAAAAGATGTTGTCCCAGACTTTAAAAATGCTGGAGCAGGATGGTTTTATTCTCAGAACAGTTTATCCGGTGGTGCCGCCAAAAGTGGAATATCAATTGACGATTACCGGTTCACAAGCGGCTGAAAAAATCATGTATTTAATTGGCTGGATTGAAAAAAGTCTGCCAGATATTTTAGAGCATAAACAAAGTATTATTAAATAGTTTTCATTAAGTGGCAGGAATGCAGTGTTTATGAAAATACAAAATTTGAACTTATCTTGGTGTATATAAAATACAGATTTTAAAAGGTATCCGCATCAGAATATTTTCTTGTGAATACGGTTTTTGAAAATTTATTCCTCTATAAATTATTTTAAAAATCATCAAGAAATTCACAAAAAGAATTTCCAGAATAGGGGATGGTACTAGGGCAAAAACGCTTCATTTCCTATCACTTCTTTTCAATCTTTTAAGTATTTTTTTTCTAAATCTATGCCTTGAATAGATCAAATAGGCTCGGTGAGAAAACGACTAACTAAGATTTATGGGATTGCTGCATAATTCTATTCGAGAAATTCTTTAAAATATGGCAGAATATGGGGTTTTAAAGTTTTTAGAGGATTGGCGATATGCGCTTTGTTGATGAAGCAGTCATTACCGTAGAGGCTGGCGACGGTGGCAATGGCGTAGCCAGTTTTCGCCGTGAAAAATTCGTGCCATTTGGTGGTCCAGATGGTGGTGATGGTGGTCGTGGCGGCAGCATTTATATTCAGGCTGACGACGACACCAGTACGCTAGTTGATTATCGTTATACACGTAAATATCGTGCAGAACGAGCAAAAAATGGCCGTGGGGCGAACTGTGCTGGTCGTGGCGGTGAAGATACCGTATTAAAAGTTCCGGTAGGAACAACAATTGTAGATGTAGAGTCTGGTGACATTATTGGCGACTTGATCGAAGACGGTCAACGCGTGAAAGTTGCAGCAGGCGGTGATGGTGGTTTAGGTAATACCCACTTTAAATCATCGACCAACCGTTCACCACGTAAGTGTACGCATGGTCAAAAAGGCGAATTCCGTGAAATCCGTCTAGAGCTTAAAGTTCTGGCAGATGTCGGCTTGCTGGGTATGCCAAATGCGGGTAAATCCACCTTCATTCGTGCTGTATCAGCGGCAAAACCAAAAGTTGCAGATTATCCATTTACCACCATGGTGCCAAACCTGGGTGTGGTCGATGCCGATAGTCACCGTTCATTCGTGATGGCAGATATTCCAGGTCTGATCGAAGGCGCATCTGAAGGTGCAGGTCTTGGGATTCGCTTCCTGAAGCACTTGGCGCGTACCCGTATCTTGTTACACATCGTTGACGTACAGCCGATTGATGGCTCAGATCCGGCACATAATGCTAAAGCAATTATGAAAGAGTTAGAAAATTTCTCCCCAACGCTTTCAAAACTGCCGATCGTATTGGTGCTGAACAAAGTCGATCAGTTGGCTGAAGAAACACGTGAAGAATGGTGCACCCATATTCTTGAAGAATTGCAGTGGGAAGGCCCAGTTTTTGAGACTTCTGGCTTAACGGCTGAAGGCACCAAAGACGTAGTTTACTACCTGATGGATCAGATCGAAGAGCAACGTGAACGCGAAGCTGAAGATCAAGAATATGCAGCAGAAATGAAAGCATTCCGTGATCAGCTTGAAGCTGAAACACGTGAACAAACCATCGCTGCAAAAGAAGCGTATCGTGAGATGCGTCGTCAGCAACGTCTTGCCGGTATTCTGGGTGATGACGAAGATGATGAAGATGGCGATGATGATAGTGATGTGGAAGTGTACTACGTACGCTAATCTCTGAGAGAAGAGTCTGAGGACAAGATGATAGAAGTGGTAGATGGGCAACGTCAGCTCAAGGGTTGTAAACGAATCGTTGTTAAAATCGGATCATCTTTACTCACAGCAAACGGACAAGGTTTAGATTTAGATGCTATCTCGCATTGGGCGGGACAAATCGCAGATCTACACAATGCAGGACACGAGATTATTCTGGTGTCTTCCGGTGCTGTGGCTGAAGGTATGGTGCGAATGAAACTTGAGAATCGACCCACCGATCTACCCAGTCTTCAGGCTTGTGCTGCCATCGGTCAGATGGGCCTGATTCATACCTGGTCAAGCGTACTTGAGAAGCATCAGATTCGAACTGCGCAGGTACTATTGACTCATGATGATCTGGCAGACCGTCGCCGCTATCTCAATTCATGTGATGCTTTGCAGAACCTGATTGACTGGCGCGTGATTCCAGTGATTAATGAAAATGATACCGTTTCTACCGATGAAATCCGCTTTGGTGATAACGACACGCTGGCTGCCATGGTGGCAGGTCAGGTGCATGCAGATCTTCTGATTATCTTAACCGATCAGGAAGGTATGTTTGACTCAGATCCACGCTCGAATCCAGATGCCAAACTGTTCCATACGGTACGTGCGATGGATGAGAGCCTGTTTGATATGGCCGGTGGTGGTGGTAAATTTGGTCGCGGCGGCATGCTGACCAAAGTTCGTGCTGCACGACTGGCGGCAAAGTCCGGTTGTCCGACCTTAATTGCAAGCGGTGATAGTGATGCTGTGCTATCTCGTCTGATGTCTGGTGAATTGTTAGGAACCTTGTTTGTGACTGACAAAGATCGGATGACCGCGCATCAGCAATGGTTGGCAGCACACCTGCAAACGGCAGGTCGTTTGGTAATTGATGATGGTGCAGTAAAAGCCATTAAGGACAATCATCGCAGCTTGTTGCCTGTAGGAGTGAAAGCGGTTGAGGGTCATTTTGAACGCGGTGATGTGGTGGAATGTGTTGATACACAAGGTCACCGGATTGCTGTCGGTCGTGTCAACTTTAGTTCGCGTTCGGCCGATATTGTCCGTGGTCTGGCATCAGATAAAGTGCATCAGGTTTTGGGTGAAGCTCGTTCTTTAGAGATGATTCATCGCAATCATATGGCGATTTATTAAGTCATTCAGATTCAGATTTAAAGATTCAAAAAATCCCGCTTTCGAGCGGGTTTTTTTATGACATTTTAATTAGATTTATTTAATCCAGCCCATTCGAATTAAAGGCGAAAATAACCAATAATGAATACCCAAAATAAAGTTTATGATTTGACTCTCATATTTCCACCACAGCGGCAAGCCAGCTAAATTTACTATTATTGCCATCAGGAATGCACCCAGCATATCAATTGGAAAATGCACACCGACATAAACACGCGACCACGCTACCAGCCAAGCGGTCCAGATTAGAATTCGTCCCAAGTCTCGCTGCGGTGAAAAATAATAGGCGAAGGCAATCCCACTAAAAATACTCATATGGTTGCTGGGAAAAGAACCAGTCGGTGCATGTTCAATCAGGGTGCGACCAACATCCATCACAAACGGGCGTGGGGTACTAAGGATCGCAGACAACATCTCGCTGATCAACAAGGTAATAGCTGTAAAAATAAATGCCTTGATAATGCCAGTTTTCACTTCATAACTACCACGGAACCAGGCAATAGCAAAAATCAGCAAAAAGAGATAAACCAGGTCATGCGCAATCAGGGAGGCATAGTTGATCATCCAGATTGAGGCTTGGTCGGGGACATTTAAGATATGAAACAGGTAAAGATTCAGTTGGTCAAGGGGCATGAGCAGAGAGGACTGGAACAAATGTCCGTTACTCTAAACCGGTCAAACCTCAATTCCTACCTGAGTTTGTATGAATTTGTAGCCTCGCTTTTTAAAGAATATTCACAGGATAAAAAACCACCCAAAAGAGTGGTTCTTAAAAGTCCAAATAATATAATGAAGTCTTATTTAAACTGAATCGCCCCATTCGCGCTGACCGTCATTTGCGATTCACCCGCCGCAACTTCCTGCTCAGGAACCGCCATATCAGCCGATGCAGATTTCATCATGGCCATACGCGGTACTGGCTGTGGTGAATAATTGTTAGTATTCAGGTTTAAGTTCACCAGTTGATAACTCGGTTTGTTCCAGGTCTGGGTGAGTGCCTGTGCGCGTTGCTGGAAGTTTTTGGTGGCTTCAATCATCAGCTCGCTTTCAACTTTTTTACGCTTTTCGTCTGATACTTTAAAGTTAATCGACTGGGTCTGGAAGTGCTGTTGTAATTCGGCAATTAGTTGAGATGTCGCTTTAAAATCTTTCGATTCCAGACGAATTTGGGCACGACCACGCCATTCTTTCAATTTACGGTTGTCATTGTCATAAATAGGGTAAGTACTTTGTGCCCCAGTCTCGATTTTCACAGTTGGATATTTGCGTGCTGTGGCGATCGCCTGATTCATCAGCTGGTTAATTTGAGTGGCCAGTTCAGCTGGTTGTTTGTTGGATTTTTCAATATAAAGCACAGCATGCATTTCATCATTTGAGATTTCACGGCTGGCCTCTGCTGAAAGATTAACAACATTATAATTCAGAGATTCAGCAGGAGCTGCGAATGTGCCTGTGGCGAGGGTGCTGGCAAGGATCAAACTGGTAAGTGCTAAGAGACGCATGAAATTGTCCTGTTTTTCTTAAAATTGGCCATCTAAGCCGTTGTTAAAATATTAAATCTCAATTGTGATCTTTTTACGAAATATTTGTCGTAAGAGTGTTAAATTTTCTTTAATTTTATCTCATTATTTAATTTATATTTATTATTAATAATTAAATACTTAATGAATAATTTTAAGACTGATTACCTGAATGCCGCCTGCGCTACAAAAAAGCATAAAAGAACACGCTTTTCTTTCTGCTGTCACACTGTAAGATGATGATTTAGGGGATGGATTAGCATGATGTTTTTTTTCGATAAAGATTAGGACAAAATGTGACTGAAAGTTGTTTATTTTCCTGAAAAATTCGGTATCATCCGCCTCCTAGTTATTCGAATACAAAACTGCTAGCTAGAACCTTTATAAAGCGCCGAGTCAAAGGACCAAACGTCACCAGACTTATTTCTTTCACCCATATCAGAGATGGTAATTCGATATGAGCGTTACTTCTGTAAACCCTGCCACCAATTCCACAAACGAATACTACTTGACTCGCCAAAGTCAGATGGAATCGAATGTGCGTAGTTATCCACGTAAATTACCGTTAGCGATAGCGAAAGCACAAGGTTGCTGGGTTACCGATGTTGAAGGTACTGAGTACCTTGATTGTTTAGCTGGGGCAGGGACGTTGGCTTTAGGCCATAATCATCCTGCAGTCATTCAAAGTATCCAGGATACGATTGCAAGTGGTTTACCATTGCATACCCTGGATCTTACTACTCCTTTAAAAGATGCTTTTACTGAAGCACTTCTTTCTTATCTTCCAGGTGGCCAGGAAGAATACTGCTTGCAGTTCTGCGGTCCATCTGGTGCAGATGCAACTGAAGCCGCGATTAAACTAGCAAAAACCTTTACTGGTCGTAGCTCAGTGATTAGCTTCTCTGGCGGTTATCACGGTATGACTCACGGTGCATTGGCAATGACAGGTAACCTGTCTGCGAAAAATGCAGTGAACGGCTTGATGCCGGGTGTACAGTTCATGCCATACCCGCATGAATATCGTTGCCCATTGGGGCTTGGTGGTGAAGCCGGTGTTGATGCCCTGACTTACTACTTTGAAAACTTCATTGAAGATGTAGAAAGCGGTGTGACCAAACCTGCAGCTGTAATTCTTGAAGCGATTCAAGGTGAAGGCGGTGTGGTAACGGCGCCAGTAAAATGGTTGCAAAAAATCCGTGAAGTGACTGAAAAACACAACATCGTATTGATTCTTGATGAAGTTCAGGCTGGTTTTGCACGTTCAGGCAAAATGTTTGCATTCGAACACGCAGGTATCGAACCTGATGTTGTAGTGATGTCTAAAGCCGTAGGTGGTAGCTTACCGCTTGCCGTACTTGGTATTAAACGTAAGTTTGATGCTTGGCAGCCAGCAGGTCATACCGGTACTTTCCGTGGTAACCAATTGGCGATGGGTACAGGTCTTGCAACGATCAATACCATTAAAGAACAGAACCTGGCTCAAAATGCACAAGAGCGTGGTGATTTCCTGCAAGCTGAACTTAAAAAACTGGCTACTGAATTCCCGTGTATCGGTAACGTGCGTGGCCGTGGTCTGATGATCGGCGTTGAAATCGTAGATGAGCGCAAAGATGCGGATCATATGGGTTCTTTACCTGCTGATGGTCAGTTGGCTGCAGCGATCCAAACCGCTTGTTTCAACAATAAATTATTGCTTGAGAAAGGTGGTCGTAACGGTACAGTGATTCGTTTACTTTGCCCGTTGATCATTACTCAAGACGAATGTGTTGAAGTGATTGCTCGTTTCAAAAAATCGGTTGCTGAAGCATTAGTTGCAGTTCGAGGCGCATAATTCATGGTAGATTTCGCAGAACATCGTAAAGCGTTACTCTGCAATGATGCTGCATCCATTGCTGACTATCAGGCTGGCATGGACCAAGCGACCAAAGCGGTTGCGGCATGGTTGCAAAACGACAAAATGTACACTGGCGGCAGCATTAACGAGCTACGCAGTGCGATTGCATTTAATCCTTCAAAAGAAGGTTTGGGTGTAGAAAAATCTCTTGAGCGTATGGTTGAGCTATTCCTCAACAAGAGCTTAAAAGTACATCATCCACATTCACTTGCGCATCTTCACTGTCCAACAATGGTGACCAGTCAGATCGCGGAAGTGCTGATTAACGCAACCAACCAGTCAATGGACTCATGGGATCAAAGCCCGGCCGGTTCGTTGATGGAAGTTCAGCTGATTGACTGGTTACGTCAAAAAGTCGGCTATGGTGCGGGTCAGGCCGGTGTGTTCACTTCTGGTGGTACGCAGTCTAACTTGATGGGCGTATTGCTTGCGCGTGATGCTTGCATCGCGAAAAACTGGAAAGACGAAAATGGTAATCCGTGGTCGGTTCAGCGCGATGGTATTCCTGCAGATGCGATGCGTAATGTCAAAGTCATCTGTTCTGAAAATGCACATTTCTCTGTGCAAAAGAACATGGCGATGATGGGCATGGGCTTCCAGTCAGTGGTCACTGTTCCTGTGAATGAAAATGCACAGATGGACGTAGATGCACTGGAAAAAACCATGGCGCATCTTCAGTCTGAAGGCAAGATCGTGGCATGTGTGGTGGCAACAGCGGGTACAACGGATGCTGGTGCGATTGATCCATTGAAAGCAATTCGTGAAATCACCAATAAATATGGCGCGTGGATGCACATCGATGCGGCATGGGGTGGTGCACTGATTCTATCCAATGACTATCGTTCTATGCTGGACGGGATTGAGCTGTCGGATTCGATCACGCTTGATTTCCATAAGCATTATTTCCAAACCATTTCTTGTGGCGCGTTCCTGCTGAAAGATGAAGCGAATTACCGTTTCATGCATTATGAAGCAGAGTATCTGAACTCCGCTTATGATGAAGAGCATGGCGTTCCTAACCTGGTATCGAAGTCACTACAAACGACGCGTCGTTTTGATGCATTGAAATTGTGGATGACTGTAGAAGCATTAGGTGAAGAGCTTTATGGTTCGATGATCGATCATGGTGTAGGCTTAACACGTGATGTGGCAGACTACATTAAAGCAACTGACGGTTTAGAGCTTCTACTTGAGCCTCAATTTGCCTCTGTACTGTTCCGTGTGGTTCCAGCGGGCTATCCGGTTGAATTACTCGATACGCTTAACCAAAACGTAGCAGACGAACTGTTTGCACGTGGTGAAGCGAACATTGGTGTAACGAAAGTTGGTCAGGTTCAGTCTCTGAAAATGACCACTTTAAGCCCAGTTGCAACACTTGATAACGTGAAGAACTTGCTGGCGCTAGTGCTTGCAGAAGCGGATCGTATCAAAGATTCAATCGCTGACGGTACTTATACGCCACCCATTGCATAAGTGATGGTGGTGTGAAAAAAAGGAGATCGAAATGATCTCCTTTTTTGTGCGCTTAAAAATAAAAAAAGGTCCTTTCCCAGATCGAAACTCCTCACAAAAACACGGAAGGTCTGAATCCCGTTTAGCCTGTTATTTATTTGTCATAGGCTTATGTAAAACTGGGGAGCAGGATTTATCCTGAGTTCAGGTTTATAAAAATTGTTACATGTCATTGGTCTAAAATTTTTTATTGAAGTGAATGACATAAAGAACTTAATCATTGAAATCCATAAAAATTTAATCAAGAAAAAGCCGCTAGATTAAAAATCACTAAATCGTAATAAAGCTGTAACTTATCTGTCATATTCTAAAATCAAAATGCAGGTATCGAAAGAAGTACAAAACTGAATAAAAAGTGGTGTACTCCAAATTTGCATAAATGAGAGAGATACTAGAATGCGCTTTACAAATATAGCTTTAGCATTAGCAGTAACCGGGGCAACTGCTGTAACGACTGCACACGCAGCACGTGACACCATTCAAATTGCAGGTTCTTCAACTGTACTTCCATATGCCAGTATCGTGGCAGAAGAATTCGGTAATACTTTTCCACAGTTTAAAACACCAGTTGTCGGTTCTGGCGGTTCTTCAGGTGGTTTAAAGCAGTTCTGTAATGGCGTGGGTGATAACACGATTGATATCGCAAACTCTTCTCGTCAAATCAAGAGTACAGAGCTGGCAGAATGTAAAAAGAATGGCGTTAACCAAGTCCTAGAAATCAAAATTGGTTATGACGGTATTGTGTTTGCATCGAATGCAAACAAAGCGGCTTATAAACTGCGTCCACAACATGTCTTCGCTGCACTTGCTGCACAACTTCCATCAAATGGAAAAATGGTCGCTAACCCGTACACGCGTTGGAACCAAATTGACAAAGCACTTCCGAATGAACCTATCACCCTGGTAATTCCTGCGTCGAATCATGGTACGCGCGAAGTCTTCCAGGAGAAAATGGTGGATGCAGGTTGTGAAACGTATGCTGCAATTAAGTCTCTAGACAAAGATGCTAAGAAAAAAGCTTGTACAACATTCCGTAAAGATGG
Organism: Acinetobacter lwoffii; assembly: GCF_052078135.1. Classification (GTDB taxonomy): domain Bacteria; phylum Pseudomonadota; class Gammaproteobacteria; order Pseudomonadales; family Moraxellaceae; genus Acinetobacter; species Acinetobacter lwoffii_Z. The sequence continues at coordinate 13,651 of NZ_JBQGUZ010000003.1, read as the reverse complement.
CCGTGTGGTTGAGATTGCCGGTGACTATACCGAAACATTGGCACGTTTAAAAACTTCTCCAAGTGCGGTAGGTGTGTTTGGCCTAGGTTTCTATGACCAGAACCGTGACCGTCTACGTGTTGCTACGGTGAACAATGTAGCGCCTTCTGAAAAGACCATCTTGAATGGTGCTTATCCGGTATCACGTCCATTGTTCTTCTATGTGAAAGGCGAGCACTTGAAATCGATCAAAGGCTTACCGCAGTTCACAGAATACTTCCTGAACAAGAAAGTATCTGGCAAAGGCTCTAAGCTGGAAAAAGCAGGTCTGATTTCAATGTCTGATAAAGAACGTGCGGCAGTCCTGGCAAATTTCAAGGCTGGTAAAGCGGTTGTTGTGAAGTAATAAATGATTTTGAAAACGCTGGTGGTAGGGTCAACCTACCATCGGCTTTTTGCGATAAACAAGTTTTTTCAAACCATGAAAATTGAAAAAACAGTGGAGAATACATGAATCTGCTACTTATAGGTGTGTTATTGGCCATCATGGCCATAGCCTATCAAATCGGATTAAGTAAAAGCCGTAGCTTAGCAGGTAAGGGAAGCAATTCTGCAAACTTACACTCGCGTCCCGGATATTATGGTGCCCTGGTTGCACTATGGTGTGGTATCCCTGCGTTTTTAATTTTGATTGTTTGGAACATGGTGGAACCCACTTTTCTGGAGCAGGTGGTACTCAACCATTTGCCAGAAAATGTTTCTGCTAGTCTGGATCCGGCAAGTCTGAGTGTTGTGATTGATCGCGTTCAGGCACTTGCCTCAGGTTTCGGGGTCAGTGATACACCTGCAGCCTATGAAGTTGCAGCAGCAGAACAGTTGGCTAAATTCTCGACCATTGGTACCTTTGCCAAATTGGCAGTCGTGATTTCGGCTGCGCTGGCCGGTCTGGTCTGGGCCAAGAAACATATTAGCCAGGAATTCCGTGCACGTAACCAAGTCGAAAAAATGATTAATATCGGCCTGGCATTGTGTTCAGGTGTGGCGATTCTGACCACTCTCGGGATTGTGATGTCGATGTTTGGCGAGGCAATGCGTTTCTTCAGCTTCGTCAGCCCACTGGATTTCTTCTTTGGTACTCAATGGAACCCGGGATTTAGTACCTCTGGCAGTGCTGAAGGCAGTTATGGTTTATTGCCACTGTTATGGGGCACGCTCATGGTCAGCGGGATCGCACTTTTAGTTGCAGTTCCGGTTGGCCTGATGATTGCGATCTATCTGGCAGAATACGCTTCACCGCGATTCCGCTCTTGGGCAAAACCTACAATTGAAGTGTTGGCGGGTATTCCTACGATTGTCTATGGTGTCTTTGCCTTGATGATCATCGGTCCATTCCTGAAAAGCATGGGTGCCCTGGTCGGACTCGAAATTAATGCGACCAGTGCGCTGACTGCCGGTCTGGTGATGGGCATCATGATCATTCCATTTGTATCTTCTCTGTCAGACGACATCATCACTCAGGTGCCGCGTGCCTTACGTGATGGTTCTTTGGGCTTGGGCGCGACCAAATCTGAAACGATCCGTCAGGTGGTTTTACCCGCGGCTCTACCGGGTATTATCGGTGCGTTCCTGTTGGCGGCGTCACGTGCAATTGGTGAAACCATGATCGTGGTTCTTGCAGCCGGGAACAGCCCGCAGTTGCATGCCAATCCGCTTGAAGCAGTATCCACGGTCACGATTACCATCGTGAATCAGCTAACTGGCGATACTGATTTTGCTAGTCCACAAGCACTGGTGGCCTTTGCACTAGGACTGACGCTATTCGTCATTACCTTAGGTTTGAACATTGTTGCACTGATCATCGTGCGTAAATATCGTGAGCAATACGACTAATGAGTACTTCAAATACAACGCCTGTGGATCAGCGTATTGATCCATCCATCGCCGCCGAGCTGCGTGAAAAGCGTAAGAAGACCATTCAAAGCTCTTTGGCACGACGTCATCGTAAAGAAAAAACCTTTCGTTTATTTGGTTTCTCTGCGGTACTGGCAGGTCTGTTCTTTGTGGTATTGCTGTTCGGGAGTATTTTATCCAAAGGTTTGCCTGCATTCTGGCAAAGCAGCATGAGTTTGCCGATTCATTTCGATCCAGCCATTGTGGATATTGGTCCAAAACCGAAGCCAGCTGCAGGAGAATCTCCAGCGCAGTTTGAAGATCGCTTTATCGCGTGGCAGACCGAAGTCGGAATGGTGGATTGGGATGCGCTGATTATCAATGGCATGATTGCCAAAGACAGCAAGCTGGAAAGCCAGCGTGATGAACTGGGTTCTTTATATACCAGTTCTGAGGCGTACCGCTTGCGAGACATGGTCATGAATGATCCAAGTCTGGTCGGTCAAAGCAAGGAAGTGAAAATTCTAGCGGATGCCAATGTCGATGTCTGGCTGGCAGGAAATATTGACCGTGATCTTCCAGATGAACAGCAGCAGCTCAGTCCTGAAGTACGTCAGGTGGCGGACGAGATGAAAGCCTCTGGTGTGATTGAAAATAGTTTCAATACCAATATTTTCACCAGTCCTGACTCGCGCAGCTCACCAGCAACTTCTGGCTTAGCAGGTGCCTTCATGGGCTCGCTGTTCATGATGATGATTGTGATCTTTATCTCGATTCCAATCGGGGTGGCCTCTGCGATCTATCTGGAAGAGTTTGCACCGAAAAACTGGATTACCGATGTGGTCGAAGTCAATATCAACAACCTGGCAGCCGTTCCCTCAATTGTCTTCGGTCTATTGGGTGCAGCGATCTTCATTGGCTGGATGCATTTGCCACTGTCAGCACCATTGGTGGGTGGTCTGGTGCTGAGTCTGATGACCTTACCGACTGTGATCATCACCACACGCGCATCACTTAAAGCGGTTCCACCTTCGATTCGTCAGGCAGCTTTAGGACTCGGTGCTTCCCGCATCCAGACAGTATTTCATCACGTCTTGCCTTTGGCTTTACCGGGTATTTTGACAGGCGCAATTATCGGGGTTGCACAAGCTTTAGGTGAAACCGCACCATTGTTATTAATCGGGATGAGTGCTTTTGTTGCCAGCGTTCCAGCCACTCCATTTGATCAGTCAACGGCTTTACCGGTGCAGATTTTCTTATGGCAAGGCAATGAATTGCGTAACTTCTTTGAAGGGCGTACTGCAGCAGCAATTATTGTACTTCTGGCCATGATGATCAGCTTAAACAGTCTGGCCATCTGGTTACGTAAGAAATTTGAAGTCCGTTGGTAATAGGGGCAGAATCATGAACACAACTGTTATTCAAAATTCCTTAAAAAAGGATCAAATCGTGAATCCACAACAGACACAATTCACCTCGGATGAGGCAACTCAAAAGCCAGCAACTCCGTTTGTTTCCCAGTTCGATACGCAAAGCAGCAAAAAAGATGCGAAGTCGACGAATGTGAAACTTAGTACTTCTGATGTGCATGTGTACTATGGTGAAGCGGAAGCGATTAAAGGCATTGACCTGAACATTTATGAAAATGAAGTGATTGCTTTTATTGGGCCATCAGGCTGTGGTAAATCGACTTTTCTGCGTACCTTAAACCGCATGAACGATACCATTGATAGCTGCCGTGTAACCGGTAAAGTGATGTTGGATAACCAAGATATTTATGATCCAAATCTTGATGTGGTCTTGCTACGTGCACAGGTTGGTATGGTGTTCCAGAAGCCGAACCCATTTCCAAAATCAATCTTCGATAATGTCTCCTATGGCCCAAAACTGCATGGTTTGGCGCGTGACAAGTACGATCTTGAAGAAATTGTCGAAGGCAGCTTGCGCAAAGCCGGTCTGTGGGAAGAAGTGAAAGATCGTTTGAACCAGCCGGGAACAGGTTTGTCAGGTGGTCAGCAGCAACGTCTGTGTATCGCGCGTACGATTGCAGTCAGTCCAGAAGTCATTTTGATGGATGAACCGTGTTCGGCACTTGATCCCATTGCAACCGCCAAAGTGGAAGAGCTGATTTCTGAGCTATCTACGCAATATACCATCGCGATCGTAACTCACTCCATGCAACAGGCAGCACGTGTATCGGATCGTACTGCGTATTTCCATTTGGGGGATCTGATTGAAGTCAACTCGACCGAAAAAGTCTTTACCCAGCCAGATCATCAGTTGACTGAAGCCTATATTACCGGGCGTTTCGGTTAATCCCATATCTAGAATAAGAGCCGCAAGGCTCTTTTTTTATAGGTGAAATAGATGGTGATAATCGTAATAATTCTCGAAATAAAGTTGAAAAAAACCGAAATTGACCTAATCTAAAGGAATAAATCCGAATTAAATAGAGAATAGATTTTTTATGTTATTTCATACTCCGAAACTGTCCGCTGAAATCCGTATTAGTCATCTCAATGCGCGTATCAATGAACAACGAAAAAAAATAGCGCAAACTACTGGCTCTAAACTGGAACTTTTACAGTTATCACAACAACTGTCAAAAGAAGCGCGTGCGCGTAAGAAAACCAATCAAAAAATCTATGTACTCGATTTTAAAGGCGATATGGCGGCTTCTGCGGTAGAAGGCTTGCGTGAAGAAATTACCTTGATTCTGGCCACAGCCAAAGCCGGTCGTGACCGTGTTGTAGTGCGTCTGGAAAGTCCGGGCGGCATGGTTCATGGTTATGGACTTGCAGCAGCTCAACTGGTACGTTTACGCGAGGCAGGTTTTCATCTGACCATCTGTGTCGATAAAGTGGCCGCTAGTGGCGGTTATATGATGGCGTGTATCGCCAATGAAATTATTTCTGCACCATTCGCGATTGTCGGTTCAATTGGTGTGGTTGCTCAAGTCCCCAACTTTAACCGCCTGCTGAAAGACAATAAAATCGACTTTGAACTCTATACCGCAGGACAGTACAAACGTACCGTGACTATGTTTGGTGAAAATACCGAAGAGGGTAAGGCCAAGTTTGAAGAAGAATTACAGCAAACACATGCTTTATTCAAACATTTCGTTGAAAAGTATCGCCCACAGCTGAATATTGAAAAAGTGGCCACTGGTGAGCATTGGTATGGTCGGGATGCGCTAGATCTAAATCTGGTGGATAAACTGCAAACCTCAGATGAATACCTGCTCAACTTGTTGCCCCAACATGATATCTATTCCATCCAGACCCGCAAGAAACCAACTTTGGGTGAAAAACTGGGCCTGCAAGCAGCGCAAATTGCTGATTCACTGGTACCCACTGTCATGAATAAAGTCATGGAAAGCTTAAGTAAAGCCAATGCAAACTTGGTACAAATGCGTGATCCAAAACTTTAATTCAATTGATCTTGAATGAATTTTAAAGCTCACTTCGGTGGGCTTTTTTATTTTTTGAAATCATATTGTTGTGATATAAGTGGAGTACTCTGATTGAGTCTAGGCTCATATGCTCACGTTTATTTTGTTGCTTGGGTTTTTTAGTATCGTATTTATTCCGATGTTATGTATGCTTTATTCTGAAGCAAAATTAACTCAGGATAATTCTAAGAAGGTTTTGTTTTGGCTGAGTTTTCTACCCGGCGTTTGTATCTTTCTGCTGTATAGCTTTCTAAAGCCCAATGATCCACCTGTTATTCCATCGAAAGAATGTGGCGTTGTGCAGTTTTATCAGATGCATAAAGTTCGAGGTGGTAACGAATTTGAACGTGTGAGTATTCGCTTTGATGGCGCTCAATATAGTCGGCATTTATTCTTCGATAAGCATCTGGATAAAATCCCTCAAGGCCAAAAGGCCTGCTTTGAATATCTAGATAAGTTCAAATATCCACATTTGTCAGAATCTAAGTTTGTTCAATGGATTGAACCGAATGAAATGTAAACCATCACTGAAACTAATCAGATAAAATAAAGCATATTTTATTGTTAGAGCAGAAACATGGCTATAGCTGAAGCATTTCTTGCGACGCAAAATTGTTATTTTAATTATGAATTTGAAGAACTTTATTTAGAGGATGATTTTCCTGAGGAGTTATCTGTGTCACTGCGTGGCATAATGTTCCGTCATGAGATTCAATATCCTGATGCAACCTATTTCATTTATTACAGTGAGATGTTGACGGGGAATGAACTGCAAAAAATGAAGGATGATTGGATGCGATATTGCCCATATTCTTAATTGAAGAATATGAACGTAATTAAATGCGTCATCCAAAACTTTAATTCAGCTATTAGATTGTGATTTTAAAAGCTCACTTCGATGAGCTTTTTTGATTTTTCGGTATCAATTGCAGCCCGCCTGTTATCGCCGCGCCAATCGTAGCAAGCAAGATGTCTTTGTGCGCATCCCACATATCACCTTGTTGTCCATTATAGTTTTCAGCTTCCTCAGGAGATAAACCAATGGCAATCAGCCATTCCAGCCATTCATAGAGCATGCTGCTGGCCACCACAAACTGAATCACCAGCAGGAAAATGACCACAGGTTTTTGCTGCGGTAACCAGACCTGAAACAGGCGATGGAAAATTGGATAAAGTAATAATCCGTAGGCCAAATGGACAAATCGATCGAACATATTGCGTGACCAGTGCATGGCTTCATTCAGATTAAAGCCAAAAATCTGTTCGATCCACTGGTTATAGGGCACATAAGAATACAGATAGTGCGCAGCAATCACATGAACAATCAGAAAAAGAATATATAAATTAAAACTTAAAAAATTCAGCCCGATTTTATACAGGCAGATGAGCAGCATGATGATCATGAAAACTGTGCCTGCTTGATGCAAGAGATAAGCTTCCAGTTCTAAAGGACGAATACTGACAAGCAAACTCGCCAGAATTAAAATGCCCAGGCTCGCGTAATGTTTGGCAGAAAGTCGATGTTCAATCATGTCGTTATTATGAAATATCTTTTTTAGAATAAAACACATTATAAATAAAAAGGCGAAGCCTGAGCTTCGCCTTTTCGTCTTATTGCAAATTAGATTTTTGCAATCAGCGCAGCTACTTGTTTGGCCTGGTCAGCAGCATTACCTGTATATGATGCAGGTGTCATTTCCGCTAAACGCGCACGGTCAGCAGCAGGAACAGCTTCTAACTCGTTGCCGTTTACGAAATCAACCATCATGTCGCGAGTCATGGCTTGACCACGAGTCAGGGCTTTTAGTTTTTCGTATGGTTTTTCAACGTTGTAACGACGCATTACAGTTTGAATAGGCTCAGCCAATACTTCTTGCGCATTGTCTAAATCTTCATTGATACGCGCAGCATTCAACTCAAGTTTACCAATACCTTTAGAGCAAGCTTCAAAAGCAATTAAGCTTTGCGCAAAACCAACACCCATGTTACGAAGCACAGTAGAGTCAGTCAGGTCACGCTGCCAACGAGAAATTGGCAGTTTTTCACCAAGGTGTGCAAGTACAGCATTTGCAATACCCAAGTTGCCTTCAGAGTTTTCGAAGTCAATCGGGTTAACTTTGTGCGGCATGGTTGAAGAACCGACTTCGCCTTCTTTCAGTTTTTGCTTGAAGAAACCAAGAGAGATATAGCCCCAAACATCACGGTTAAAATCGATCAGAATAGTGTTGAAACGACGCAGCGCATCAAACAATTCAGCCATATAATCGTGTGGCTCGATTTGAGTGGTGTACGGGTTGAAGTCTAGACCCAGAGACTCTACAAATGCTCGTGAATGCGCAGGCCAGTTGATGTCTGGGTAAGCAGAGTAGTGCGCATTGTAGTTACCGACTGCACCATTGATTTTGCCCAGTAGCTCAACATTTTTAAACTGTTTGATTTGACGTGCAAGACGGTAAGCCACGTTTGCCATTTCTTTACCCAAAGTCGTCGGGCTTGCAGTTTGACCATGAGTACGAGACAACATTGGCTGGTCTGCATGCTTTTCAGAAAGCGCAACGATTGAATCAATGATTTGCTGCATAGATGCAACCAGTACATCACGACCGCTTTTCAGCATCAAGGCATGTGACAGGTTGTTAATATCTTCAGACGTACATGCAAAGTGAATGAATTCACCGGCATTTTTAAGTTCTTCGATACCAGCGATTTTTTCTTTCAGGAAATACTCAACCGCTTTAACGTCGTGGTTAGTGGTGCGTTCGATCTCTTTGATGCGATTGGCATCATCTTCAGAAAAATCGCTCACAATCGCATCAAGCGCTGCATTAGTTTCGCCTGAAAACGCCGGTACTTCAGTAATTTCCGGGTGGTTTGCAAGCGCTTGTAACCAACGTACTTCAACAGTCACACGAGCATGGATTAAACCAAACTCAGAAAGAAAAGGACGTAGAGCATCACATTTGCTCGCGTAACGTCCATCTAATGGAGAAAGTGCAGTTAAAGCGTTCATATCGATTCCTTAGATTTTGGAATTAAACGTAAAACGAAACACGTGCAGCATCAGTTAAACCACCTGAAACTGTAAACGCGCTAGATTCTGAATATCTTGTAGCAACTTGCGCTTGCCAAATACCATGCCCCAAGAGCTGCCACCGAGCTGACGCCACAAGTGCGCCATTTGCAAACCGGTAAATAAGGACGCACGAATACGGTTGGTGTGTCCGGCATCTTTAAAGGCTTCAGCATTACCACGTACCATAATGCGCGGGTTAATCTGTCCGGCCGTATCGACATAGGTTTGAGCGAGATTGGCAATGATGCTGGGGTGCAGGTAATTATTATCAAAGAAAGAAAGCTGTCTGAGAATTTTCTGTTGGGACTGTTCAATAATTTCAACAAATTTGGGATTGCTATAGACCTTCTTTTCTAACTGAAGAAGTGCCATTGCATAGCTCATGGGAAGTTTGGTGCTGGAAAGTTTTGGAATTCTGGATTTTGGAGAAGTATTGAAGGGTTGAATAATGCTGCTTTCTAATGTTTTTAAACCTAAGGAAATATCAGCCAGTTGATTAAAAAAGTCTAGGGTCTGGGCATTTTGATTACTGCCGGGACGGATATTAAGACTGGCTCTAATCAACTGTTCAAAATAAAAGTTACCACTTTCACCAATGCTTTGCTGACCTGTCAATGCTGTCATATGGGTCAGCTGGGTGGCCTGAAACACACCCGCTAATGCCAAAGCACGATTTTGACGAGTATTCAACGTTGTGGCTGGTTGAAATGGTAACTCCGTCATGCCGAATTCATCCTTTTATAAAATCAGGTTTAGGTGCATTGGTATGATGAATCACACCACCCCCTAAACAAACTTCACCTGAATAGAACACCACGCTTTGACCCGGGGTCACTGCACGTTGAGGTTCATCAAACTCAACACGAACACCATTCGGTGATTCTGAATCTTGATACACAGTACATGCTTGATCAGTCTGACGGTAACGGGTTTTGGCCGTACAGCGGAAGCCTGTTTCAGGAATATCCTGCTCACCTGCGACCCAGTCAATCGCTTCACTCCAAAGTGTAGTACTTTGCATGAGTGGGTGTTCATGGCCTTGACCGACCACCAGACGATTGCCTTCGATATCTTTATGCAATACGAACCAGGCACCTTCAGCAACGCCCTTCATACCGCCAATACCAATACCACCGCGTTGACCGAGCGTATAGTACATTAAGCCGTGATGATCACCAACCTCTTTACCGTCTTCCAGCACGATTTTTCCGGGTTGAGCGGGTAAATATTGCTTCAAGAAGTCATTAAAACGACGTTCACCAATGAAACAGATCCCGGTCGAGTCTTTTTTCTTGGCAGTAATCAGATCTAATTCTTCTGCAATTTTACGGACTTGTGGCTTTTCAATTTCACCAACAGGGAACAGGGTCTTATTAATTTCACGACCATGGACAGCATGCAGGAAATAAGTCTGGTCTTTGTTATTGTCCACACCACGCAATAAAGGTGCATATTCTTCACCACGTGAGTTGGTCATGGTTTCACCACGACGGCAGTAATGGCCTGTGGCAATAAAGTCTGCACCCAAGTTAATCGCGTGATCTAAGAAGGCACGGAATTTAATTTCTTTATTACATAAAATGTCTGGGTTTGGCGTACGGCCAGCCGCATATTCCGCCAGGAAATGCTCGAATACGCGATCCCAATATTCCATGGCAAAGTTTGCGGTATGCAGTTTAATCCCGATTTTGTCGCAAACGGCTTGTGCATCGGCAAGGTCATCCATCGCCGTGCAATATTCTGTGCCGTCATCTTCTTCCCAGTTTTTCATGAAAAGACCTTCAACCTGATAACCTTGTTGAAGTAAAAGGGCAGCAGAAACAGATGAATCTACACCACCTGACATACCGACGATGACACGTTGTTGCATAGGATTAGGCATCCAAATTTGAAATTAAGGGAGAATTTTGTTGCTCGTAAATGAGCGATAAAGGGTATTTTTGACCTGAAAGTGCATCTTGTACGGCTTTAATCACTAATGGACTACGTGCACGAGCAGATTCAATCAGTTCATCGAGCGTCATCCAGACCGCGCCGACAATATCTGTATCTAAAGTGGCATTGGGGTCATAGTCAATGGAATTGGCCAAGAAACAGAAACGGTAATAGGTACGATCCGGGAACATCGGTGGAGTATAGGTATATATACCTAATAAGTGTTTTACTTCCACCCTATGACCTGTTTCTTCCATGGTTTCACGAATTGCGGCTTCGATAATAGTTTCACCGCATTCAACATGACCTGCTGGCTGATTAAATACCGTGTGTGTCACACCTTCTGTATGTTCTTCTACAAACAGGAATTTTCCGTCTTTTTCAACAACAGTTGCGACGGTGACGTGAGCAGTCCAAGCGGTCATAAGGCAGCACCATGGAAAAGGATGCACTATTGTATAAAATTTTGCTGGCGGTGGCTATGTTGAGAGCAGGTTTCTTTAAGTGACTTAATGCATTAATGAACAATCAACCAATGATAATCATGGTATTTTGGGTTAATGAATTACAGAGAAAATAAATGCTGAAGTGATCATTTTAGAACTGGGAAAACGCACATAAAAATAGTATAGCGGGGCTGTTAATCTTTTTTTCAGGACTTGTAGAAATGCTGATGGGGATCAGGGGCTTGATTTCCAAAACAATTATTTAAAATAATTAAGTCTATAACTGAAAGTTGATATATCAGATAGTTATACCCTTTATAGTACGACGAAAAAGCCTAAATTAGCTAGATAAGTGAGGGTGTTTGTCTTAAAAGTATTCTGAATGATGCGTTCAAATATTTTTATAGAGTTATGTGTCTAGCCTATTGACTTCAAATAAGACAAGTTTGAAGATAAGAAGGTTGAGTAAATATCAATCAATTTTTAAAAAGAAGAAAAATAACCGAATATAATTAAAAAGTTAAGAGATATTATAAATCTTCTAGTATTGTCTAACTTTTTAACTGCATTCTGATTTAATGCAAAGTTTTCTTCATCATGTATCAAAAAATAAACTTATAAACCCAACATTAAAAAAATATTTTGAGCAGGTTGACATGATGACACCGCCAAATTCAAATATTGGTTTTCGATTAGATATTAATGGCCTGCGTGCCTATGCGGTATTAATGGTATTGTTTTTTCACTTCAAAATTCCAGGGTTTAATGCAGGTTTTTTGGGTGTAGACATATTTTTTGTCATTTCAGGGTTTCTGATGACAGCAATCATTTGTAGCAGCCTTGAAAAAAACAACTTCAAATTATTTGATTTTTATATGGCACGGATAAGACGGATTTTTCCTGCCCTGATGATACTTATTATTATTTTGCTGGTTTTAGGGTGGTTTTGGTTACCCTTACCTGACTATATGTTTTTGGGTACGCAATCGAGTAGCGCTCTGTCTTTTAACTCTAATCTTTATTACTGGCGTACTTCTAATTACTTTGATGGCACTGCTCATGAAAAGTGGTTATTACATACATGGACATTGGGTATTGAGTTTCAATTTTATCTACTCTTACCTATTTACTTGTTACTACTGACAAAAATTAAATCGGAACGCCGTACCTTATTATACGGATTGTGTTTTGCATTTCTGGTGTCTTTACTTTTAAGCATCGCGATATCTCATTCGAAACCCGTAGCTTCCTTTTATTTATTGCCTGTTCGAGGCTGGGAGTTCGTTTCTGGTGGATTGGTTTATTTAGCTGCGAAAGAATTTCCACAATTACAAAGATTTGCCAAGGTGTACTTTGTAGTGGGAGGTTTTTTATTGGTATTGGCCATGTTGGTCATTCATAAGGGGTTGGTTTGGCCTTCTGCTTGGGCGGCGTTACCAGTACTGGGTACAGCACTGGTTATATTGTCACAACAGGAAGACTCCATGTTAACCACGCACCCTGTTGCACAATGGTTGGGAGATCGTTCATATTCGATTTACTTGTGGCATTGGCCGGTTGTGGTTGGCTTGTATTTTGGTAGTGTGCAAGATGATTTAAACTGGATACTATTTGGTTTGGTGCTTAGTCTGATACTGGGGCATCTTTCCTATTTACTGGTTGAAATACCCTCACGCCAATTTTTAACGAAATTTCGTCTTTCCAGACAAGCTCTAGTCATCTTTAGTTTTGGTTTGCTTGCGAGTTTATCTGCAATCGCGATCAGTGCCAAACTACTTCCATTTGAAGAAATTCGATTACCTAAAATTGTAGAGATTGCTGCTGCAGAAACATGGGATATAGATCCTAGGCGTGAAGAGTGTAATGCCTCTCATGACAAAATAGGGTCGCCGAGTTGTGTGTACGGAAAAGAAAAAATTTTAGCAATTTTAATGGGGGATAGTCATGCATCAGCAATAGCAAGTTCTTTGGGTACAGCAGCCTCTCACTTTAACTCAGGTGTGATTTCCTGGTTTATGGATAGCTGTCCTACACTGGATGGCATTCGATATATAGATCATAAAGAGTACAGTGCGGATTCATGTGATCTTCTAAATCAATGGGCAAATGAAGAATTAAAAAAATATCCTAACATTCCGCTAGTTTTGGTCAGTCGTACTTCAGAATATGTCAAAGGTGTGAATGAGCCTGACCAATCGGAACGGTCTAAACTAGCACCAGTCTACTTCAGTAAAAAATATCTTTATAATGATGATAAGCAGTTTATAAAGGAATTTTCCCAAGTTTTAGTTGATACAGCATGTCGTTTGGCAAAAGACCGACCGGTTTATTTAATGCGACCAATACCAGAGTTCGGAATAGATATTCCCAAGACCATTTCGCATAAGCTGGTTATTCATGGTGCTGTGGAAGATATGAAGCTATCACTTTCTGAATATCATAAACGGCATAAAATTGTCTGGGATGCTCAGGATGAAGCAGCTCAGCGCTGTGGAGTAAAAATCTTGAATCCTCTGCCTTATTTATGTGATACAGAATATTGCTATGGTTCAAAAAATGCTCGTCCTTTGTATTATGATGATGACCATTTGAGTGAATATGGCAATAAATTTTTAGTCCCCATGTTTGAACAAGTATTTAAACATTAAGTTGAGTTGCTACAGGGTAGAGGATTTATTCAATGTTTGAATTTTCCCGGAATTTATCCTGTAAAAAGCATGAAAAGACGCTAATACTGGCCTTATATTAAAAGAGGCTGGTAAATTACTAGGGCGTGTCCTCATTTGAAGAATTGGTTTTAAATACTTAAAATCCTCCTTTGAGTTATTTTTATTTCTATATTTTCAATGGCACGTACTCTTCTTACCGATGATATCT